>CAJVYT010000412.1 GCA_913009765.1 uncultured candidate division Zixibacteria bacterium | reverse complement strand
TTCTACTTATATGTCTTAGATTTGATCTTGTTCTTGCTTCTTTTTTTTTTTTTAATGATACGGCGACCACCGAGATCTACACTCTTTCCCTACACGACGCTCTTCCGATCTAGTTATGATAAAATTATTAATTAGTATATCTATTGTTGCAATAATTATTGGTTGTTCCGGAGAACACTCTTTTGATGCAACATATCTTAATGATGGTTTTCAGGGAATAACCTACATGAACGAATTTGGAGAACATAATGGTTCTGTTGATCTATACGACTGGAAATTTGTTTATGGTAGTTCGCCAATTTATTCAAGATTCAGTAGTCATAGTTTTGACATAGTACAGGATAGTATTAAACCTGATAATGTATTGTCAAAATTAATACTTTCTGATTATAAGTTGTTTCCTGCGTACCCAAACCCAACAAATTACTACAGTACGATCTCATTTAGTTTACCTACAAATACAGATGCTGTTATTACGATAGTTGATAATAATTATAATATTGTATGGCAATATTCCGGTTCTTTTGAAGCGGGCGTTGTGCATTTTGAAGTTACTGTTGATCAATTTGATTCAAATTTCAGAGTAAATGGTATTTATAGAGTGTATGTTGATATTGGTGATATATATGGCTACGGTGATATACTCGTTATGAATTATTTTGACATACGTTATTATTAAAGTCAAAACTCAAAAACCTGTTTGTTTACACAAGTTTTAAAACCTGAAGGTACATCTTTTTAGTCCAAAAGATTAGCTTTATCAGTATTTAAATAGTGGGGCGAAAATCTTTAGCATTTCCGCCAATAATGGCAGACCACTAAAGGGTTCTGCCTAAATACTATATTCATCTGTTTAGCAAGCTATTGCTTTTTGTATCAAATTTCCGTTTATTTACTTTCAAAATGATAATTACTAAAAGAGGAATAAAATGACTACCAAAACAAAAGAACAAGAAAATAAAATCCCCCAGCGGGATGATATCGCTACCAAAGATAAATGGAACCTCGCTGATATTTATAAAGACAGCTCTGAGTGGGAAACTGTTTTTGCCGAAACTAAAGAACAAGCAGCTATACTGGTAACATTCGCCGGACAGCTCTCAAACGCTGATTCGCTTTTTGACTGTATGGAGCTTCGCTCTGAAATTTCTAAAAAAATTGGCAGTTTGTATCAATACGCAAAACTGAATCTTGATTTAGACAGTCGTCAATCAGAATATCAGGAAATGACTGACCGTGCCATAATGCTTTCTGCCGAAATCGGGGCGGCATCATCATTTGTTGAACCGGAACTTCTTAAAATGACTGACGAAGAACTGCTGAAACTTTCTTATCAATTTAAACAAACCGATATTTACGACTTATATATCAAAGAACTTATTCGCTCCCGTGAACATATCCGCTCTGAGGAAATTGAAGAGCTTCTCTCGCTCACTACTACCTTTGCACAAGGTCCTGAACAGACATTTGGTATGCTTGATGGTGCCGATATAAAATATCCGACTATCAAAGATGAAGAGGGTAAGGAAGTTCAACTGACCAAACAGCGTTTTGCAAAATTTATGGATTCACCTGACCCGCGTGTTCGCCGTGAAGCCAGTGATAAATTTATGTCGGCATATAAAGAACATGTTAACACAATAAGTTCGACTCTTTCGACTGAGGTAAACAAAAACATATTTTACACCAAAGCTCGTAACTATGAGAACGCATTACATCGTGCTTTGGATGGTGACAATATTCCGACAACTGTTTACCATGCATTGCTTGATACAACCGAGGCACAACTTGATGGTATGCATAAGTGGACGGCTCTTCGCAAAAAGATTTTGAAACTTGACGAAATCGCACCGTATGATATGATGTGTCCGCTTTTTCCTGACTATGATTATGAGGTTCCATACGAACAGGCAGTTACAAAAGTAATTGAAGGGTGTAAACCTCTTGGTGATGATTACCATAAACATTTGAAGTTTGCTTTTGATAACAGGTGGGTGGATGTTTATGAAACTGAAGGGAAACGAGGAGGTGCTTATAGTTGGGGGAACTATTCGGTTCATCCGTATGTCTTAATGAACTACAACGACACTGTTGATAATATGTTTACCCTTGCACATGAGCTTGGACATTGTATGCATTCGTTTTATTCAAATGAAAAACAGCCATTTCAAAAAGCACAGTATTCAACATTTGTTGCAGAAGTTGCCTCGACATTGAACGAAGGTTTGTTAATGCAGCATTTGTTAAAAGAAGCCGGCAGTAAAGAAGAAAAACTGTATTTGCTCAACCGTCAGATATACGGAACGATGGGAACATTTTTTAATCAGGTAATGTATGCCCGCTTTGAATTGATGATTCATCAGTTGGTTGAAAAAGGTGCTGCTCTTTCGCCGGATACTTTAAATAAACTTTGGGGTGACTTGATAAGTCAGTATTATGGTCCTTCAATGAAAGTTGATACGATGTCAAACTACAAGTGGAGCCGTATTCCGCATTTTTATATGACTTTTTATGTCTATCAGTATGCAACATCGTATGCCGCCTCACAGGCAATTTTGAAAAAGATTATCGACGGTGAAGATGGTATTATTGAACGGTATTTAGAGCTTATAAAATCGGGCGGTTCAGACTATCCTATTCAGCTTTTGAAAGAATGTGGTGTTGATATGTCGACTCCGGAACCGGTTGAGTCAACTATTGCACTATTTAAAGCAAATGTTGCCGAGGTCGAACGCTTGACGAACGAATAGTAGATTTGTCAGGTCTCGGAAAGACCTGACCTTCCGTATTGGTTCCCCTCTTTTAAGAGGGGTTAGGGGTGTTTTACTAAATAAAGCAGATATATAATATGTAAGGCAGACCCCAATGAACGATTTAGTTCTTTAGTGGTTCTGCCTTTTTATTGCCATTAAAAAATCAAAATATCCAATTGAAAATTGTATAAAGTCCTCTTAGAAAACCACCTATTACAATAAATAGAAAAAATAATATAAAAATAACACCAATTACTATTTGCAAAAAAGATTCTTTTGGTTTCTCAAATTCTTCAATATTGTCAAGACAATAAGCCTCTCTTAGCTCATATCCTGAACCATCTTCCCAAAAAAGAAGTTCAAATTCTTCCATAGTTTGACTATCCACCTCAACAACATTTCTTCTCTTTTTCATAGAGTGAAAATAAAAGCCTTGTTCAATCAATAAACTTGCAAATAGGATTATACCAGATTTAGTAGTTATGATTCCATCATCATTAATAATAACAACAGCATGTTTATAGTTTGATTCTGAGCCTAACTCTTCCAACAATTTTGATATTCTTTTGTTTATCTTTTTCCTCATCCTTTTATACCTATAACAATAATTGCAATTATAATAATTACTACAATACAACCAAAAATACCTGATTTTTTATCCTGATTTACTACTTCAGGTATGATTGAGTCATCAAGTTTTACATCCTTAGGAACAAAATCAGAATGCGAGTGGTCAATCTTATTTTGTGTAAACGCATAAGTTTTACTGTCAGGTGTTTCAATTACTGCTTTGAGAAGTTCTAAACCATAATGGATATAGCCCGAAGGATTTGCTAATATTTGTAATTCGGTTGTGGTTTTGTCATCTTTTGTTGTTTCTACTTTTTTAAAAGCAAACTTCGGGTGGTCGGTAGGAGCTTGTAATTTTAACTCTTCATATATTTCTATAATTTTCTGAATGTCTAACTCTTTGTGCATTTGCATTCCCCAAGTATCTACTTTGAATAATAAGATTAAGGGGAAAGTAATAATATGTCAATATAAAAGATAAGATTGCCACGTCTCAACTCGTAAAGATCGGAAGAGCACACGTCTGAACTCCAGTCACACTGATATATCTCGTATGCCGTCTTCTGCTTGAAAAAAAAAAAAAAAAGACATACTA
>CAJVYT010000411.1 GCA_913009765.1 uncultured candidate division Zixibacteria bacterium | reverse complement strand
TGTCGCTCACCAGCACCGGAAGCCCGGTTATTGGCTTGATAGATAGTAATCGAGATTACCCGAATGAAGAGGACGTAGGTAATAACAAATAGACGATTGGACGGTTGATTAAAATTTAATCCCTCCGACCCCATTAGCTGGCCCAGCCTGTAGCAAGGGCCACACCAGCTCGCTAAATCTGTATTAGCAACTTCAGACAGAAAAGGGCGTTGACCGCTTGTGCCCCAGTGCTTTTGTAGTTTAAATAATCCAGTCATCCTGATATTTCGAAACTTACCTGGATATTGTTATAACATTTGTTATAATGTATACGATATTAAAGTTTTTGGAGGGTAGGAACATGGCTACATTAAAAGCCAGGAAGATTGGGAATTCTCTCGGGGTTATTTTGCCGAAAGAAATACTAGAGCAATTTCATATAGAAGAAGGCGATACTATATTTGCCAGTAGCACGCCTGATGGGTTGCACCTCACTCCTTATGATCCAGACTTTGAGGTTGCGATGAAGGCATTTGATCATACTCGTCGTAAATACCGGAATGCCCTGCGAGAGTTAGCCAAGTAAGTTTTGCCTACATGGATTCCCAAATCTGCAATACTTGCTATGCAAAATGAACTCTTAAAAGAGCATGGTGGGTTAGATGGCAGTGTAAATGAGGGTGCATTAGAATCGACTCTGGCGCGCCCTCAAAATTTAGAGGCCTGTAAAAATCCGGCAGGGCCAACTATTTTTGAATTAGCTGCTAGCTATGGCTTTGGTTTTGCAAGAAATCACTGTTTCTCAGATGGTAACAAGCGGGCAGCACTGGTCTCAATCGATGTTTTTTTAGAAATGAATGGTTATGAGCTTGTGGCAACAGAATTCGAGGCAGTAGAGACCATTAGAATGTTAGCTGCGGGAAACATGAATGAGGAGCAATTGGGCGAATGGATTCAAGCGCATGTAAATGAGTTCAATCTCCCTTAAGAAAACTGGTTCAGAGTATAATTGTTTTAAATGTTGGGCACCATTGGACGGCTGATTAAAATTTAATCCCTCCGTCCCCATTAACTGCGTCCCCATTAACTGTTTGGGTTATGAAGAGATTCTAAGTGCGGCGAAGGGGATGTTTGATAAGGCCGGGGAATTTAAGAAGACAGGCTCTGAAGTATATAAAAAATATAAAATTGATATCAACAGTTCATATTTCTAAAAATATTCTATAAAGATTAGCTTTATATAATAAGTTGATATAAATAGGGAGATCTAATTGCCACTGAAAGATAGTAAAAATCTTAGGCATTTTCTTGAAAATCTCTACCCAGGTTTGATTATAAAAGGGGTGCCAGCTCCTTCAGGTCAACGTGTTGTATATTTCTGTTGTTTTGAAAAAGATGCTTGCCAAAATGAAGAGTGGGTATCTTGGGGTGATGTAGTATTAAAGATTTCTGAAGGGGTAACTGCTCAGGCAATAGCTTATATCCAGAGAGAAATTAAGATTCTTAATGAATTAGACTCTCCAGGTTATCCTGATTTGCTATATAACGATGTAATTTCTGAGGATCCAGAGACTGAAGAGAGGCTAAAATATAAATTATTTATTACTTTTGAGGAGAGGGTAAATGCAAGACCTCTAAATGAAGTCGTAGATCATTTTAATGATGAAAAATCTCTTGTAGACTTACTCTATAAGTTAGTAAGTGTCTTACAACCATTATGGCAATGGAAACCACCGCTTATTCACAGAGATTTAAAACCGCAAAATATCCTAATTACACCAGATAACGATGTTGTTGTAATAGACTTGGGTATCGTCAGGGAAGAAGGAGCGGACGGTGTTACATACACATTAGCTGAGTTTGGTCCCTGCACTCCTCAGTATGCTAGTCCTGAACAAGCAATTAATGATAAGAGAAATATAACATTTAAAAGTGATTTTTTCTCTCTAGGGATACTTTGTTATGAAATATTAGACGGAGGAAATCCTTTTTTAGTTGAATCAAATCTGCTTGATGAAATTCTCGAACGAGTAGTTAAGCATGATCCTCCCTCTTTGTATGAAAATAATAGATGTTCTAAAGAGTTTTCTGATCTTATAAGAAAAATGATGGAGAAGAGACCATACAAAAGATATCGAAGAATTGAAGATTTAAAAAACGATATTGCTGAACTTAGAGGGCAACATTAATGGCTGTAAATTTATTCCATCAATGTGGTCACCATTCAGTCTGGAATCGAGATTCTTTTGAGAAAGATGGTTGTGGTGATGGGTTAATAATTAGTCCAGTACATGTTAGCAGAGAAAAGCTTGAGTCAGATGTGTGGAGCAAAGAAACAAGGGAAAAATCATTTTTTGATCCACAATTTTATCTTCCCAACTCTCAAAAAAATAACTTACAGTCTTATCATTTTTTCCCAGATACAATATCTAATGGATTTGTTACCTCGGATTACTCTTTGTACGCCCTTGAAGCAGCTAAGTTATGCGTTAAATTTCAATTAGAACAAAACTTTAATAGGGTTGTAATACCAGCAAGGCATTTTTCTGACATGATTCCTGATTATACTGAGCAGCAGGATAAATTTACTGTTCACTCATTCTTACAAGTAATTGATGATCTAGTAGTGGATAAACCGATATTTTTAACTGTTCCACTAACAAGAATGATGATAGTAAATGATACTTATAGAACTGATATTTTAAATTGGATAACCAGCTATCCTAGATTGGATGGTATTTATTTATTAGTCGAAGACGATAGAAATACAAAACAAATTACAGATTTTGATTTTTTAACTAAATATCTGACAGTAGTAAAAGAGTTAACTGATACCGGGCTAACGGTTGTTATCGGTCATGCAAATACTGAAGGTTTGCTATTTTCGCTAATAGATAATTGTGAATTGACATTTGGCGCTTATGAAAATACAAGAATCTTTTCAACTGATAAATTTGTAGTTTCAGATGAGGATAAAAGAGGGCCAAAAGCAAGAATCTATTTACCTGGTTTATTAAATTGGATCCAGTTTTCTCACGCTAAGCAAATAAGATCGGAGGCAAGCGACTTATGGGAAAAAATATATACAGTTACAGATTATGCTGAATTAGCTTTAGATGCTGCAAAAGACCCTCATTTCACAAACCCAGGCTTGTACAAACATTTTTTTATTAGTAATAGTCGGCAAGTGAGTGAATTGTCAGGCGTGAATATTAATGATAGACATGTCTTGCTTAGGAAGTGGTTAAAGAGCGCGTTAGATGTTTATTCTGAATTAGATTCTCGTGTAATAGATTTGGACAAGCATGGAAACGGTGATCACATTCAAGTTTGGCTAGATGCAATTAATTGGTATTTCCGAAATCATATTTCTCCATAGTTCCATTTAAAGCTAATATCATTGAATACCAATGCCGATAGTCTGATTTTGGTTTTTGTTTACAAGGGATAAAATTTGCTATTAGCTCGCCATTACTGTCAATTGTCATTAATCCCACATTTCTTTTTTCAAACTCATTTATATTCTTAATTGCTGGAGCACTATAATGTTTGTCTAATAAAACCCAGCTTTGATTTGAAAATTCATGATACCTATTAGCCTGATAGAGGGCTCTTTTCCAATCTTTAAGTTTTGCTTCAATGGCATATATTTCATTGAAGATTATCCTGGGCTGTCTTATCTTTATCCAGCCAGTTTTTGTAGCCGCACAAAAATTTGTATTTACAAAATCACAAAGTATTCTCTTGGCAGTTTTATTGCCTACGTTTGCAAGTTGACTAAAATAATTTAGAGAAAATTTCTTCTTGTATGGCAGTCGTATTAATGGGTTAACCCACTGCGGTTTAAGTAAACATAATTCAGAATATTTACTCCAATCTTTTCTTTTCTTTAGGAGAACTATATCAGCAATGCCATTCCCAGAATCTAATTCATAGTTAA
>CAJVYT010000410.1 GCA_913009765.1 uncultured candidate division Zixibacteria bacterium | reverse complement strand
CGCTTCTCTGTTCTCGTGACTTACATTATAACCTTGCTTGTGTGTCGTTGTTCTTAGTTTTTCACTCATTTGTCATTTTTTTTCTTTTTTTTTTGTTTTTTTTTTTAATGATACGGCGACCACCGAGATCTACACTCTTTCCCTACACGACGCTCTTCCGATCTGTTGGTACGGCGATAATACCATTTACTTTCAAAGTGATTGAATCACCCGGTACAGCACCTTCATCTACACCTGTGGTTGTTATATCGTCTCTATTGGCATGTAAAAACCCATATAAACCGGTTGTATCAACAGTATAGCTGCCGCACATGATACCATCAGGGTCGTACGCTTCAACAATAGTACCAACAGGGGCAGGACTGCCATTAAGAGTAATATTACCATAGAAATCAACCCATTCAGGAGCTTGCGGATTGGCAAAAGCAGAGGCGGTTAATATTGCTATGGTCAAACTAAAAATTAATAATTTTGTAAGTAACTTCATATTCTACACCTAATTATTCCGACCGGTATTATCCGGTCGGAAACTACGTTTATATTGAGAAACGCTTTATTTCAATAAAGTCATTTTCTTTGTATCAGTAAAGTTATCGGCAGTTAGGCGGTAGAAATAAATACCCGAAGCAACAGTTTTTCCATTATCATTTCGTCCATCCCATGTAACCACTTGTTGACCGGCAGGGGCTACTTCGTCAAATGGAGTAGCTATTAACTGACCGAGCAGGTTGAAAATCTCAATTTTGGCTGTACCGGATACCGGCATATCAAAACTGATTGTGGTAGACGGGTTAAACGGATTTGGATAGTTTTGTTGTAAACCGAATGAAGTCGGCAGAGCTTCGCTGGTAGTTTTTGCAGTTAACCCTTTGATTTCTAATTTATCACCCGATGTTGTCCAAGTGAACTGCTCAGCAGTTTTGACACCATTGACAGAGAGATAAAATTCATCGCCGGATTTCATTCCGTCAACATAGTCAGTCTGAGCATCATCACCATAAATCGGCATAAATCCAAACTTACCGTTTAGTTTCATAACATACGAACCGACTAATTTGTCGTCTGAGCTAAATGCTTTGATTTCAGTACCTGCTTTAATCTGTGTATCATCAAGTTTTAAGTCATACGCATAAATATTCATCCATGATGTTGTAGGATTGATTCTGCCTGCGGAAGAACTTATTTGAGTATACAAGCTTTTACCGGTAACAGTTTCTGCATCACCATCAGGATAAATGAGAGTACCATTATTATTTACTTTAACCCAGTATCCATAACATGAACTCATGGATGTTAAATCGTTAAATTCGGTTTGCCCCGGTAAGTACGTTAAACCGGTACCGTTTTCATAGCCTAAGGCAACAACCAAGTCATCATGGATAGTTGTCAAAGCTGTTTCAGTTGGCATTGAATTAGCAGGTAAGTAAGATACTAAGTTCCATCCTGCAGTAACTGGAATTGGAGTTGTAGAAGGTACCGGAGTACCTAAGACAGTCAACTCAACATCACAACTGACTTTAATCCAGTAAGCCGACAGATGGTCAACAGACCATAAATCTGAGAACTGAGGAAGAGATGCGTCATATGTTAAGGCACCTTGTTCAAATCCCATAACAACTTCAACACAATCGTCAATAGATGCTAAAACATTAGCAATATCATCAACATCAGTATCAACATTCCAACTGACTAAATTCCATCCGGCTGACAGCATACAGGTGTGCGGAGTAACATCAGGAACATCAAGACAAACTTCGTTAATATCTCTGTCTGCTGTCCACACAGCGTTTCCGCTTGCGATAGCTTCAATACCGTTTACATAGAAACGGATAGCATCTCCAACATCAGCACCCTCATCAAAGTCGGTAAATTCATCATCACCGTAAACATGTAAGAATCCGTATTCACCTGCTGTTGTAACATTAAATTCACCACATTTGACTCCGTCGGGGTCGTATGCTTCAATAACAGAACCTACCGGAAGAGGATAATCTTTAAAAGTATTTACATCACAGAAGAAATCAACCCATCTGTTAGTAGGAGGGAAAGCGATAGTGTCAGTTATCGGAGTGAGAACTATCATTATTCCGCTTTGGGCGAAATTGATATTTTCAACATGACCGGGGTAATAACCCGGGTGATAAGCATATAAATCAAATGGAATAGTTGTAAAATTATCAAAAGCAAAAACACCATTACCACTGGCATCTTGTGCTTCTTGAGCAGAACCTGATGGGAAATCATCCCATAGTTCTACAGCAGCTCCCGATACCGGGTTACCGTCAGGGTCAACAACATAACCACAAACATAGTTACCCGATGTATCTACAACAATACCGCCCGGGATAAAGAACGGACGAATTTGCTCAAATCCACCACCACAGTCCCGATCATATAGAGGTTCAACGTGTAAATCAAGAGGATAGAATCCAGCTGGTGTACCAACAGCAAGAGAGAAGTGGAGATTAGTCAAATTACCAGACCCAGGGTCTTGTCTTTCAACTTCAGACCAAGAACCACTTAAGTAAACAACTCCAGAGTCATTTAAGATTTGTGTACTTTCCCACAAAGTTACTCTGGAGTCCACATAACTTGCGGAATCCAAAGAGATATAATTATTGTTAAATTCAATTGAAATGCGATAATCATCAAGAGTACAAAGGTTTGCAAAATCTACAGGTACTGTAATTCTGGCACCAGGAACAGCAGGAACAGTTGCGACTGAAACAGTGTCACCTTCAGTACCCGGTTCACAATTATCAACATAAATTGAGAATGGGAATGTTGAAGAATCTCTGCCGTCGAATAAGTTAACAGCAACATGATAAAGACCTTCTTGAGCAAAATTAGGTGTGAAATTGAAATCTGCTGTACCATCACCATTATCGAGGAAAGTCATATTTTCAATTAAGCCGGTCATACTAACTAAAACCGGATCACTTTCATCGTCAGTTATAACAAAATTAATGTCCAAAGGTGTGCATTCATCAATATAATAAGCAGTATCTAGAGTTGATGTAATATACGCCGGAGTATTTGGTCGTTCATTAATAGTCATTGAGATAAAAATTGTTTGGCTGTTAACAGCATCGGCAGATGTTATCACAACAGTATCTTGATATGTGCCAATCGGCAGCCCATTAGGGTAAACTGCTATTTTTAATGTTGTCGGAACAACAGATGGTGTGAAGCCTGAAAGGTCCATCCAAGATGAGACTTCTGATGCTTCAACTGTAATAGGAGAACCGTTTAATTCTGTTATATTTACAAAAGCAGTATCAGAAACAGTTTCACCTTCTGTGAAAGTGAAATTGAAAGTGTTTGAATCAATAACAATCATTTTCGGAGCTTCACCGACAGTAATAGTGACAATTTCATCATCGGTAAGATCACCGTCAGTTGCCGAGAATGTAACATCATAAGAACCGGAATCAGCAATAACTGTTTGCCATAAGAAATATCCGTTACCGTTGCCTGAATCTACAAATGATGCAGTACCCGGAAGTGGAGTAGCACTAAGAGCCGGAAAAGTACCGTCTAAATCAGTTGCTGTAACCGCAAACATTAATTCATCACCGGCAGTGACAACTTTTGGACCAATCTCAGCTAAAACAGGAGCTTGGTTGACATCATTTACATCTATGTCTGCACTTGTAAAAGTAGAGTCTGTACCATCAGTTACAAAGAAACCGACATTGTAAAAACCGGCTTGGTCAAATCCGGGTGTCCACTCAAAAAATGTTGAATCGCCAATGACAACAATAGTTGCTCCGGCAGGTAATTCATATGAACCAAAAGTAATAATATCTCCATCAGGGTCAAAACCTAAGAGAGGAAATGATAGCATAACCCCTTCATCGACTACATAGTCAGATCGGAAGAGCGTCGTGTAGGGAAAGAGTGTAGATCTCGGTGGTCGC
>CAJVYT010000409.1 GCA_913009765.1 uncultured candidate division Zixibacteria bacterium | reverse complement strand
GGCATACGAGATATATCAGTGTGACTGGAGTTCAGACGTGTGCTCTTCCGATCTTGCCGCCGTCTTTTTTGGCAATGTCAATATATTTTAAGACTGTGTTCATTTGGTCTTCGTTAATGCATGGTCCCATGTCGACAGATTCATCCAAACCGTTCCCGACTTTTAATTTTGCAACTCTTTCAACAAGAAGCTCTAAGAACTTATCGTATACTTTTTCATGAACAACCAAACGAGAGGTCGCTGTACAGCGTTGCCCTGTTGTACCAAAAGCACCCCATAAAGCACCGTCAACAGCTAATTCTAATTTGGCATCATCCATAACCATCTGAACATTTTTACCACCCATTTCCAAACAGGTATGTTTAAAATTAGGAGCACATGCACCCGCAACAATACGACCAACTTCGGTCGAACCGGTGAACGAAACAACTTTTACATCTTTATGCTTCATCAAAGGAGTACCAACAGTACCGCCGGTACCGGTAACCATATTCACAACACCTGCCGGAACGCCTTCTGCTTCACATGCTTTCATAAGGTTCACAACTGAAAGAGGTGTATCGGTAGCAGGTTTAATTACGATTGTGTTACCGCAGATAAGAGCCGGCATCATTTTCCATGATGGAATCGCTATCGGAAAATTCCACGGGGTTATAAATGAACAAACACCAAGAGGCTGACGGATTGTCATGTTAAATTTAGATACCATTTCAGACGGTGTTGTCATACCCAATAAACGTCTGCCCTCACCTGCCATGTAGTATGTCATGTCGATAGCTTCTTGTGTATCGCCGCGTGTTTCTTTAATAACTTTACCCATCTCGCGAGTCATTTCTTGGGAGATACGTTCTTTGTCGGCAAGCAGACGGTTGGCAACACGATATAAAATCTCTCCTCGTTTTGGTGCAGGAATTAAACGCCATGATTTATATGCTTCTGCGGCAGCAGCAATAGCATCGTTTACATCATCTTCGTTTGATTTTTGGAAAACACCCAACACATCATCAGAGTTAGCAGGGTTGACATTAGTAAATGTTTTCCCAGATTTTGATTCTACCCATTTTCCGTTGATATAATTTTTGAAAACTTCAGCCATGAGACTCTCCATGTATACTACTATTTTTTCATTTTTTTCTTCAATAATAGGATTGTGAATTTATTCACAGTCACCATTTAACAATCCGGTAAATATAGTAGTTTAAAGTTCCTTGTCAACCGCTTTTATTTACCATTTACTAACTTTTTTCCGTTGAATAACAACAACTTACAAAAAAACCAAAAAAGGTCAGTTTTATTCATGCTCTCTATTTTATTTCTTATAAAAAAGTACCTCGTGCTGTTTTTCTTTTCAAAAATAAATTATCTTTTTTTTTGAGTTTTTGAGTCTTATATCCGTCTATATAATAGACATTTACACCTAAGGAGATTTCAATTGTTGCCTATTGTTTGTGCTGCTTTTTTAGCTCTTCCCCTTTATCCTTTAAACCCGACTGCTCAAGATACGGTGAGTTCTATGAATCTCCATATAACTACCGGCGTTATGAGTCAAAGTGGAATGATTTCAGCCGGACCGGAACTGACTCTTAAATTTGAATATCTGCTTACGCATCCTTTTATTTTTCGTTCTTCGCTGGACTATACCTATGGTGAGATAACAACAAGAACCTATCCCAATGGGTCAGTTCATCGACAGTCAATATCATCTGAGGTTTTGTATTATCGGGGGACAAAAAAAATGACAGCATACTTAGGTGTAGGTGTTGTGTATGGACGAGGGACATTTAATTTAAATGATAAGACATATTTTAACAACAATGTTTTAGGTGTACCGCAAGAGATTAAGTTTGGTGATGCGTTCGGATATCGTTTTGTGTTAGGTATGCGTTTTAAACACAAATATTCAATTGAGGTGGGAGTGACAGAAATCTCTCCATCGTTTATATACATAAGGAGAACGGATGTTGATTCATTTTCAGAGGAAAATATCAAGTTCCGAGCCAACTATGTAAAACTATCTCTCGGCTATTTATTTCGGTTGAAGTGACAATTGTTTTATTCTGTCATTGCGAGGAGCAAAACGACGTGGCAATCTCATCTTTAAAATGTCAATGTCAGTACACTCTGCCCCTTCGACTCCGCCCAGGGTGACTCTGAGAAATTTTATTGGACGGCACTCCTATTCCATAAAAACATATTTGAGAGAACCATCAGGTATTTTTATCATTTGTAAAACCTTAAGAGACCTCCACAATCTCCTCTCCGCGCTTGACACAGAGTCCAGAACAGAAACAATCAGCAACTCATGAAAGAAGTTATCCACAATTTCAAAAACAACTTTTTCGCTGTAATCTCATAGACGAATATGGGTTACAGCAAAATGGGTTCGTTTTTTGAAATAGCCTTATTTCTTTTTATACTCTTTTTCTTGAAATAAAATTTCATCTCATATAACAGGAGACAAAACGAAACAACATAAGATTTGTAGATAAAATATTCCTCAATGTCATTCCCTTGAAAAAGGGAACCCAGAAAGGGGCAGACGAGGGCGTCTGCCGCCCACTAATCTCATATATCAGGAGACAAAACGAAACAACATAATGTATGTAGAAAATATGCCAGCAGTTTCGTCAGTTCCTGATCCGCCTTGGCGGATTGTGAACGGACGAGAAAGTGTCAGGTCTCAATTCACTTTTAGTGAATAAGGACCTGACACAACATATAACAGTCATTACGAGTCAACTTGTTGCGGTGGCAATCTCATGTTTTTATAATTGTCATTCACTTGAAAAAGGGAATCCAGAAAGGGGCAGACGAGGGCGTCTGCCGCCCACGAACCCGAACAAGTACATTATTCTTTTCTTCTAACCCTATCAGTTTCACAAAATCTACAGGTGAATCTATTTGAAATCTTACTAATAAACTGCAACTCAGAATCTGATAAGTCAAATCCGTCTGCTCCATATTCTGAAAGAATTAATACATAAAAATAACAATCAAACTTATAATGATTTTTCAACTTTTCAATCGCATCAAATTTATCACTTAGAATGTCTTGAAAGTGTTTAACAAATTCTGAGAGAATAAACTTATCACTACTAATAGTCTCTTTTTCAATCACCCAAAGTCCGAATGGTAATGGGTTAGTATTACCAGTTGTTTTGGAGTAATGCATATCACCTTTATTCCAACTTCTGTCAGGTTTGATCTCTAATTCTTCTGTAACAATTTCAATAGGCGACTCATTAGTATTTACGCCAAAAGAACAACTAGCTTCAGTAAAATAAATATCTTCCTCTTCCATATTCACTCCAAATAAGAATTATATTCTATTACATATAATAAACAATTCAGTCAACAACTCACCCCTACCGTCCATTAGTCCCGTACAACCCCAAGAACTCTTTACGGAATTCATCAAACCGATTTTCTTCAATAGACAACCGAATATTGAAAAGTTTCGTCAGTTCCTGATCCGCCTTGGCGGATTGTGAACTGAAGAAGAAGTGTCAGGTCTCAATTCACTTTTAGTGAATAAGGACCTGACACAACAAGTAATTATGTTACCCTTAGATAATAACATAAAAATAGATATTGTCAACTACTTATCCCCTACCGTCCATTGGTCGAATACAACTCCAAGAACTCTTTGCGGAACATATCAAAACAATCAGATTCTATCGCCTTGCGAATGTTTTGCATCAGCTTTTGATAAAAGTATGTCGAATGATAGGTCGCAAGAATTATTCCTGTAATCTCTTTTTGATTATACAAATGTCTGATATATGAACGGCTGTATCTTTTACAAACTTTGCAGTCACAGTTAGGATCAAGCGGTTTATCTTAGATCGGAAGAGCGTCGTGTAGGGAAAGAGTGTAGATCTCGGTGGTCGCCGTATCATTAAAAAAAAAAAAAAACACAACAGAA
>CAJVYT010000408.1 GCA_913009765.1 uncultured candidate division Zixibacteria bacterium | reverse complement strand
TGAGTTGGTAATATCCGCCCCTTTTTTCTCCTGGGTCTTTATACTGTTTACTCAGAGTCCCGGGTCGCATCTCCCCAATTAGCTGAAGTTCTTTTTTAATTTTTTCAATTCTTTCTTCAATTTGTTGCAGCTTTTTTGTTGTCATATATATAGCATATACATGCTATACTATTTTGTCAACCTTAATATCAAAAGGAGGGAAGTTATGCAACTTTGGATTAAGTGGTGGAGAGTGGTTCTGCAACTGCGGCCGGCTTGCTCTCGGTTGAGGAATTTTTTGTGGTTTGCTGCTGTCTTAGCTGGAATGACGGTCAGACCTGATCTATGGGGTGTAACGAGCATTATCCGGGGATTGGGCCTTAAAGGAAAATATTATGACAATCTTTTGGATTTCTTCCATAGCAATGGGTTGAACATAGACAAACTGACAAGGCTTTGGGCAAAGGTTATTATAAAGATTCACCCCCATGTCATTCGGGTTAATGGAAAGTTGCTCTTATGTGGGGATGGCCTTAAGGTGCCCAAGGAAGGAAGAAAAATGCCTGCCGTAAAATTATTGCATCAAGAATCTGATTCAAATAACAAAGCAGAGTTTATTATGGGACACTCTTGTCAGGTTGTTTCTCTTTTAGTAGGTGCTTTGGAAAGTTTTTTTGCTATCCCCCCGGCCAGCCGAATCCATGAGGGAATAGTCCGCTCAAACAGAACGAAAACGACCTTGCTCGACAAAATGGTTCTGCTGATCAATTCCCTGGAAATAGAGGAGTCATTCTACTTTATTGCGGACGCCTATTATGCTTCCAAATCAATTATTAAAGGTTTAATTGCCCAAGGCAACCATTTGGTGAGCAGGGTAAGGAGTAACGCCGCAGCATACTTCCCTGCAGAACATCAGCCTGGAAAGAAAAGATGCGGACGGCCAAAAAAATATGGGAGGAAGGTTAAACTGAAAACACTACTAAATGATCGGGAATCAATGCAGGAGGATGAAAGTCCAATTTATGGAGAACGAGGGACAAAATTACTTTATAAGACTCTCGACTTGATTTGGAGACCTGTAGGCATCCTCATCCGATTTGTATTGGTGGTTCATCCTCAAAGAGGTAAAATTATTTTGATGAGCACGGACTTAAGCCTTGACGGCATAGAAATCATTCGTCTTTACGGATTACGTTTCAAAATAGAAGTATCTTTCAAACAGGCGCTCAGAGCTTTGGGAACATATGCCTATCATTTTTGGATGAAGAATATGCAGCCTATTAAAAGGCTTTCCGGCAATCAATATCTTCACAAAAGAAGTGATGAGTACAGAAATGGCGTCCTTAGAAAAATGGCGGCTTATCACAGGCATATACAGATCGGGGTTATTGCGCAGGGGCTTTTGCAACATATTTCCTCTGCATTCCCACAGCTTGTATGGGCGTCATTCGGATCATGGATCAGAACAATAAGACCTGGAATTTGTCCTTCAGAGCAAGTTACGGCTATTGCCATGAAAAATACCTTCCCGGAATTTCTCGTAGATTCATCTCAAGAGGCAATCCTTACGAAATTTATTCTGCAACGGCTGGATTTAACCAGGGCTGAGGGTTCACGATTGACCGCATAGCCAATTTTATTGTATTTCATTGGTGTTTCTTAAGGTCTATTTGATATTTTAAATGGGCTGAGCGGGATGTATTGCCTAACAAAAAAACGGCACTCACAAGTTTGTTTTAAAATTCATTGAAAATGCAAGCTTCTCAGGAAGATTTTCTCCACGCAGCAGGGGCATGAATGAACGACCTTCTATCCATGATGGAACCGGGATATCGGCTAAGTCAAGGATTGAAGCAGGTATATCAACTTGTTCAACCAGGTCATCAATGATCTTTCCCTCAGACTGGCCGGGTTCTTTTATTATGAGTGGAATATATGTCATTGTTTCGTGAAGATAGGGGCCTCCATGTGTGAAAAAACCATGTTCAAAGCTCTCCCCGTGGTCCGAGGTTAATATGATTACAGTGTTGTCTATCTTATTCTTTTTTTGTAATTTTTCAACGAAATCTCTAAACTGTGAATCAATATAGAGTATATGCTCGTTATATCTCGTTCTTAATATATCAACATCTTTCCGGACATCCTCCGGGAAATATTTTTTATCGCCCACATATCCTTCACGGCCCAATTTACCCTCTATGACTGATTGACTTTTGATATTCCGTAATTCTGATGAGGAGTCAAACGTTCCTATGTATGGCTCAGGCGGCACATAAGGAGAGTGGGGAGGGTAGAGATGAATCCATGCAAAATAAGGCCCGGCCGGGGCATTGTCAAGAGACTCAATAAAGCTGTTAAAAACAATATCGGGTTGTACAATCGTCGCAGTAAGCCTTGGGGAAATTACGAATAACAATCTGTAAAGAATAAAGTCTTCTTTCATAATCCAGTTATAAAGCCGGATTTTATCCGCGAACATGCGGTAGAGGGAAGTGTTAATAATTTCAAATAACGAGCTGTTCGGCATTCTCCAGGCAGGAACAATATCAAAATCATTCTTAACGCCCAATCTCTTTGCCGATGCATAACCATTTGTAATGTATGCAATATTATAATAGCCGTTGTTTTTCAATACCGATGCTATATTTTCGTTGCTTTTGGAAGATACCTGTCCATCTGTATTGTATACCCGGTGGGTCCACACCCTTTTGCCTGTTATCAAACTAACCATAGACGGTGTGGTCCAGTTGCTGGACGATTTAGTCCTGGTAAATAATGACGCTGACTTTGACCATTCATCAATAAATGGTGTCGTAGGCCTGCTGTAACCATACAGGGACATATCCTGTGCAGAGAGGGCATCAAAGATGACAACAATGATATTGGGCCGCTTTTTGTCTGTTGTGGAAGATTGGATGTTTTTGGGCAATTCTTTATTGTCTGTCTGTTTCAGCCATGTGTGATATGTTACCAACGGGATTGCCAGGGCAAGACATATGCCGAATATCCATACTAAGGGGGTAATCCGTTCCTGAACCGTTTCTATCCATCGCAGGGCATTATTACGGAATCTCCATGCAGCAAATATCGAAACAAGCAATATACCGACAAACACAATCAACTTCGTTTGCATTGTTACAGTCTTGTTGGGCGACGCCATGATTTGCTTGCCTGTCCATATCAATGCACCCAAAAACACAAAAGCGCCGATAAACAGGATCAGGTGTTCAATGTTGACTTTTAATCCGAAACGCCGGAAGACCTTTTCAGATGCCCATAGTGTTATCCATGCAAGCAAAGATGCCGCAGCAGCTACTATGCTCCAGAGAATTAATGCCAGGGCAAGGCTTGGCAGGAATTCAGAAAACGAAGCATAATATCTGAACCCGTCCCAGCGGTAGAATGCATCTCCCATAAGGTAAAGGGAAAAAATTACAAAAACCAGGCGAAATAATTGAGGATAAGATGCTATTGTAGTTGTTGTGTGTTTTTGATTTGACGGCATTATTACGGAAATCCTGATAACAGGTTGACTATATAATTAATTTTCAGAATTCTTAAATTAGTTCTGTAAATCTTATTTCTGCCTGTTTAGAAATCCATATGAATAAATAAGCAAGTTTTATTATACTCAATTTTATATAAAAATGGCACTTAACAGAGCGACAGTTCCGGAATTATTTCATACCCGGGTTGAGCAATTCTCAATTACGGGAACATGAAAAAATCACTTAAATGGGGGAGCCGCTTACCGGAAGGAAGTTTGTTTTAAAACTTTCCCCCCCGGCGCAGATGGAGACATCCAATGTTGAAGAGAGGCATGCCACAAATCAAAGTTTTGCTGTAAGTTAAGCCACAACTCCGGTGTAGTATTAAATGCTTTTGAGAGACGCCGGCCACTCACTTTCTCAAGTTCCTTCACCTTTGTTTTAAGCTTGTTGCAAAC
>CAJVYT010000407.1 GCA_913009765.1 uncultured candidate division Zixibacteria bacterium | reverse complement strand
TGTCATGGTCGTAGTCAATCGTTCTTACTGTTAGGTGCTTTGTTACTGTTTATCTCTTTTGTTACTCGCTAGTAGTGTTGTTGTTTTCGGTCCTGCTGACTCATTTCATTGTTTTCTTGTTGTTTTTTTTTTTTTTTTCAAGCAGAAGACGGCATACGAGATATATCAGTGTGACTGGAGTTCAGACGTGTGCTCTTCCGATCTAGTGTTTTTAAAACCAAATCCGCGTGAGTATCATTGGGGGTGCGGATATTTATGACATCGATTGCACTATCGCTAAGCAATGCGTCTAAATTTAGTTTCATTTCACAGTCAAACCGCACCGCTATTTTTTTTGCTTTCTTTTTATCAATATCAAAAACCGCCCGAAGCTCACTATATTTATTTTGCGAAATTGCGGAGCCGTGCTTTGCAAATACCTGACCACAACCAACAATCCCATATCCAATTCTTTTCTCTGACAATAAATTGTTTAACATCTGCAATGATTTTTCTGTCGCGCCTTTCGGATCAGAGCGAACATGAGTCTCTAAAGACAAAAAGATTTCTGTACCCTCAAATATTTCTCTGATGTCAGAGATAATTCGCTTGTAATTTATCACGCCTTCACCTATGGCAACGTAATTACCTTTTTCATCAAAATCTTTCAAGTGAAAATATCCGATACTATTTTTTAATTCCTTCAAATCGCTCAATAAGACTTGTCCCCCGATTTTATAAAAGTTTGATACGTCAAACCACACCTTAAGATTTTCAGAAGCAAACTTTTTTGCTAAAAGTTTAATATCACTCATTCGATTGATATAGCAAGGGGGCTCGTTTTCCAAAAGCAATGTCACGCTCTCTTTTTGTGCTTCTTTTAAAGCAAATTCAAAAAGAGGGTCAGAGGCAAAAGAGTATTTTGTTGATGAGGCCTTGAGAGAGGAGAATATCCTAACATTTTGAGTTTTAAGAATTTTAGCAACTGCAATCGCTTTAGTGATATAGTTTTGTTTTTCAGCTAAGCTTAAATGTGGATTAAATCCGAAAGTATCGACTTTCTCCGACGATTTCTTTGCTATACCGTCTGGATACCATTTGAACAAAGGAGAGGCAAGTGCGGAAACTGATATGCCATTACGTGACAAAAGTTTATAGACACCCTTCACTTCATCCAGCGAGTAATCAACCATGTTTTTCTTATGTACTGTTCGCAACTCAACATACTTAATCTTATGCAGTTTGAGAAACTCAATCGTTTCATTGAGATCGTCGCTGATTTCGTCGTTTATTGTTGTTATTCTTAGTTTATTTTTCATACTTGGAGCTGATTATTTTTTCTAGAAGCTCGCGTATTTCCTCAAGTTTTTCTTCCGGTACATTTTTATCAGTCCATAATTTAAACGCTCTAACGCCTTGATAAATCATCATATAAATTCCAGGGCAAGTTCTTGCCCCGTATTGCTTTGCTAGTTTAAGAAACTCGGTTTCAAATGGATTAAACACAGCGTCAAAAAAACATATTTTCTGAATCGTAGATTTACCAATGATGTCGAGATGGCATTTGTGGATAAGAGAAGTACCGCCTTTGGGGTACATCCCAACTGGTGTTACATTGATAACAAAATTCGCCTCTTTAATAACTGAAATGATGTTTTTATCTATGAGAGGTTCAATTTCTATCTCAATGTTGTGTCGCGCAAAATCTCTTTTGAGCTTTTTTGTACGATCTAGATCCACCGTTCTGTTCAAAACAGTTATACGAGAAACACTAGGGAGAATTCCAATGATTGCTCGCGCAGAACCACCAGCGCCAAATATAACTACTTTATCAGAAGTTTTAATTGGTCTTAATTTTGTCTTAATTGCTTTGATTGCCCCATAGCCGTCGGTGTTATATCCGACAAGTTTTCCTCTTCTGTTTACGACAGTATTCACAGCTCCCGTCAGTCGTACAGATTTATCAACCACATCTAAATATTTTATGGCATCTTCTTTATACGGAAGAGTTATGTTTACTCCCGTAATACCAAAAGTAGGTAGTGCTTGCATTGCAAGTTTTAGATTTTTAAAATTGCCTTTCAAAATCCTAAATTTAAGATGGTTGTAATTTTCAACCCCCGTCAATTTTGCGAAATATTGAAACATAACATCGGAAACACTGTGCTCTACAGGATCTCCGAGTAAGCAAGTTACAGTTTGATTGTGAGAATGTCGTTTTTTCATAAATTTATTTCAAAAGTTCATCAGTCGAAACGCCGAGGGCTCTCGCTAATTTCGTGATAGTAGAAAGTGTCGGATTTGTTTTCCCATTTTCAATGGTACTAATAAAACCACGACTAGCCCCTAGCGTTCGTGCAATATCCCCTTGTGATATACCTTTCTTGGTTCTGATCCTTTTCAGGTTCAGACCAAGTTTTGCTGATTCGTTTTGCATTATCCACAGTATATCGCACGGGTATAGTATATCACAATGATATGATATACTGTAACAGGGATGTCCTCCCAGAATTTCGCCAAAAGAAAAAACGGCAATGCTGTTGTGGCCGCGATTGTATCCGTAAACAAACTTACCGTCCGGGGATGTGTGAATGTCTGCACAATAACTCTCTCCCGTCCATCCTGCCGGCAATGTGCTCACGGTTTCAATTTTCGTCAATGCGCCGTTGGTGGAATCGTATTTCATCGATGTGATCGTTGACGCAAGTTCACTGATGACAAAAGCGAACTTGCCGCTGGGATGAAAAGTGAAATGGCGTGGCCCCGAGCCGGGCGCTGTTTTAAAAAACGGGGGATCGTTTGGCAAAAGCTTTCCATTCACTAAATCCAGTTTATAAATCATGATTTTATCCATCCCCAAATCAGGCACAAAAGCAAAACGGTTGTCCGGCGAAACCCAGATCGAATGGGGATGCGGTTCCTTTTGCCGGTCGGGATTGACGCTCGATCCGTGATGTTTTATCACATCCGTTGCAGACCCCAGGCTGCCGTCCTCCATTATCGGCAGAATGGAAACCGTACCGCCCGTGTAATTTGCCGCCAGAACCCATTTGCCGGAATGATCGACCGAAACGTGGCAAGGCCCTGCTCCTTCGGACGATTGTTTGTTGAGGAAAATCAATTCGCCGGTTTGTGGGGAAATTCGATAAGCAAAGATATCCCCGCTCTGCGAACGAACCTGGCTGACGGAATAAAGATAATTTCCGCCGGGACGAATGGCCAGGAATGAGGGATTTTCTATGCCTGTGGTTTTGGAAAAATAGGTTAGTTCGCCGTTTGCCGTATTCAGGCGGTAGAGATAAATTCCTTCACTTTCGCCGTTTGTATACGTGCCGACGTAGACCAGGAAATCTTGCGCCATATTTTTTGTTTTGTTGTTCGACGTACATCCTGCGATTATGATTCCTGTTAGCAGTACAATCAAAGTCATTCCGAAATATGATTGATGGGTCATTGTCATTTCTCCGGATTTTGAATATGGTTTAGTCGCGCAAAAGGACAAATTTAGATGGTTGAATTTCCGGGACGATCAACTTGCCCACCAATTTGGATATTTTTCCATTCCTTCCGGAAAATCTTGCATCGAAAGGATTTACTTGATTCTCCGTGAGAATGGTAGCGCTGTATTCAGGGTCAAATTTTATAGCTTTCAGGCAGCAGCTATACTTGCTATTCCTTTATCTTTTGTTTCTTCAGAAAATCCAAAACGGTCTTGCTGTCGTTGGCTGCATCGACATTTGTATCTTTGTAAATGATTGTTGCCAACTTGTGCAGCGCATCTACTGATATACGAAAAGTCGTCCATTCATCCATGGGAAGGGCACCGAGAGATTTGTAAAAACGGATCGCAGGCTCGTTCCAGTTCAGTACAGACCATTCAAATCGGCCGCAGTCGCGTTCGACGGCAATTTTGGCCAGGTGTGCGAGCATGGCTCTTCCAATGCCTTTCCCCCT
>CAJVYT010000406.1 GCA_913009765.1 uncultured candidate division Zixibacteria bacterium | reverse complement strand
GCTTTAAGACTGTAGCGATATCGGGAGTATATAAGTTGTTTTTTTTTTTCAAGCAGAAGACGGCATACGAGATATATCAGTGTGACTGGAGTTCAGACGTGTGCTCTTCCGATCTAATAGACGATGAAAAACGAAGAAATGACTTACCGGGATGAATTGAAATGATACTTAGCTTTACATTATCAATGCCAAACATTAATTCATTAAATGGTAAATGGACTGGTGAAAATATCCTCTATGTTAAAACTGTTAATTTTGGGCGCAGCAAAAAAGCTACTGAGCTTGCAGAAAAAATACTTGACACAGGTTACTTCCGTTATAGCTTCGGCGATGGCTGGGCTGCTGGTGTGACCGTGAAAGAAGTCACAGCAAGAGAAGCTACCAAACTTCGTAAGAAATCTGCTGGGTTTTGTGGCTATGACTGGATGATTGATTCAATACGATCTCATGGGGTAATACAAACATCATGAATAACGTAATCCAATTCCCACTTAAGAAACGACACCCTGTTCTGAAACACATCGAGGACAACGAAAAGCTTCTTCATTTCTTACAGAACGCTCTTGGTGATGCTAAATCAGATTCTAAAAAGATTTGGGAATTAATGAGGAAGAAATGATTGATCAGTTTCTAAAAGCCGAGACCTACGACCGTCCTGACTCAAGTCTTAGGTCTGACTGTCCCCATCCTGGATGGTGGGAACAATTCGAGGCTTACAACCAGCAGAAGAAAACTGTTTATATTGATATTTGTATGAGGTGTGGGTTCTCCAAGTGGAGGATTAAAGATGGCAGTTTATAAATGCTTCGACTGTGACCAATGGATAGACGGTGACTGGGATAATTGTACAGAAGTCGAAGACAATGAATTGATTTGTACTGACTGTGCTGAGAAGAGGGAAGATGATAAGACGCAAAAGAAAATTGGCGTTTGCAGCAAGTGTAAAAAAGTAAAAGAATTACACAGTAATTGGAGTTGTGGAAATATATGTGGCTGGGTCTGTTTAAAATGTGCTCACGAACTTGAATATGAATATAACGGGATTGTATGATGGAATACGAAGTTCTTGAAGAACAGGAATACTTCCTAGCCTTTGAACTGGCTAAGGACCATGGTTACCCCTGTGGGTTCACAGAGTTTTGTAAAGACTTTGATAACATGATTAATATATCTAAATACGAGAGAAATTATGACGAAATAGATCATATTAACTACGCTGGAGGCAGGAAATGAGTGATATTTATGTAGTGATTGGGGAGAATCCTGATGACCCTAATGGGCCATTAGTATTTGAGGCTTACGTTAATAAATCCAGTAAGGAAGAAGCAATTGCTTTCTCACAAAGATTATCCTGCTGTTACGGTCCTTGCAGAATAGCTAAAGTTGTGGAGGTGGATGATGACTGAATACGAAGAAATGACTTACGAAGAAAGGGCAAAAGATACATTCAAGTCAATGAGGATTAATCCTTCACACTTACAGATTAAATTTCTTGCTGCCTCACTTCAGATGGAACATGAATTAGGTGACAAAGCCTGTATCCAAAGACATCTAAAGGAGCATTCTAATGATGACTGAGTATGGAACAGACGACGACGAAGAAAGAGCGTACTGGGAAGTTTTTAAAGCTGCTCAAAATTTCAACTACCCTGGCGACTTTAAAGCGTTCTGTATTGACTTTGATTTTATGATTCTACAAGCTCAGTTACAAACCAGGCTAGATAATATGGAGACAGATGATGAATCTAGATGACTTATATAAACCGTTCCCTGCTCACAGAGTACATTGGCGAGTCGGGGCGACTAACGCAGACAAGACTAAAGGAATCGCTTTGGCTTATATAGATGCCCGTGACGTTATGGAAAGACTGGATAAAGTCTGTGGTTCTGAGTATTGGCAGAACCGTTATCCTTTCGCGGGGTGTTGTGAGATAGGCATACAGACTCAGGATGGATTAATTACGGAAGGTCAAGTTATACATCCGCCTGTCTGGGCATGGAAATCCAACGGTGCTGGAGAGACTGACTTTGAAGGTACTAAAGGGCAGTTCTCAGATGCCTTTAAACGTGCCGGAGTCTTGTGGGGGATCGGAAGGTATTTGTATGATCTTGATTCTCCCTGGGTTGAGATAACCAAAAGAGGTAAGTCTTATATCCTTGCCGACAGTGCAAAAACTCAGCTCGATAAAATCATTAAAGATACTGTCCGTGTCTATATCGCCAGAGGTGAAAAAAGTGAATTCTTAAAACAATGTCGTGAGTGTCTATCGACTGGAGACGACAAAGGCGTTAAAGAGTTATGGGCTGAATGGACTGATACGGATCAGAAAACAATACTATGGGGATCATTCTCATCACACGAACGGACAGCAATGAAGGAGATGATGAAATGACACTTGAAAACACAATGGTAATGGTACAAACGAACCTGGGGCGTCTTTTCATCCCCACCTATCCCGATGAGTATCTGGAAAGATGGGGAAGATTTTACACCGACCATGAATTTCTCCGGCTTATTCGATTCGAGAAGTTCCTGAAGAGGCCGATCTTTTGGATTAAGTGTTTGGGGGAGAGTGATGGATTGGAAACTTGAAGAAACCCATCCCGAGTATGGCAAAGTCGTAATGATGGGCTGCATAGAGGGGGAGTCTTACCGGTGGTTTGATGATGGTGACGGCGGTATAGCTATGATTCCTTTAGACGTATTACAAGACCAAGAGGAGAAGTAAAATGAAATGGGTACTAATATTAGGCTTGATCGTATCGTTTAACGCCCAAGCTTGGGAAATGGATCGTATAGGTTACTCAAAAGGCAAAAATAAAGCCACCCAAAGACAGGACTCGAACTGGCGACAGTCCGGCGATGAGTCTTTATTCTTTACAAGGAACGATGAAAGTAATACTTGGGCAATCGAAGTCGGAGGTAAAACCTCTTGGAGCTGGTTACGCTGGTCTTTTGAGTACGCTGACAGAGGTAGCACTTCTTTGTGGGGTAATTTTATTAACGATATTGAATATTTTAATAAAGATTACAGCGGGGATCATTTAGCGGTTTATTTACAATCTGCTACTAGATCATTCGTATTTACCTTTGATCCTAAATGGAGATATAAAAAAGTAACCTTTTACGCACAGCTCGGACTGTCTTATTACCACTCTACTACCAGGGTGTGTGCTGATCTCTCTACGGCTAAACCCACACAGAACAGATGCCCGGTTGGTTGGAACGCAAAATTCAGCGATAAAGGGTTTAGTTTCTATCATGCTAAAGGTCTGGAGTGGCACATTACTGAAAAGCACTCAGCATTTATTATGCGATACGATACTAAAAGGGAATATGATACCACCAGCTTTAACCGTAACAATAAAGGCTACAGAGCAGGGTATAGGTTCTATTTCTGATGGGGTCTACACGAAAAATTGGCAAACTGCCACCCAAAGCTACAACGTGGGATAGTATGGTGTACTGTCTGTGGTCAATCTGAATCAGTAAAAAATCTCTACCCTACAATAAATGGATGGCCCAAATGCTGTGGCTACACAATGACCATTGATAGCCCTGAAGAAAGGAAGCTCTTTAATGACCAACCTGACTGAAATAGAACTACTACAAGCTATTTATGATGGAATAGATTGGGTAGTTTTTATGTTGGTAGTTATTTGGGTAACTATGTTGTGGAGGAAGAAATGAAACCAGACATTAAAGAACTGCTGGAACTAGCTAGGGCGGTCCAGGAAAAGCCGTATCGTTTAGATAAGTCTGATGAATATGTACGAAAATTTGACCCAGACAAGATGATAGCTTTACTGGAGTATGTTCAGGGACTCGAGGAAAAACGAGAAGGCACTATATTAATACCAGAATGGTTATTTGAGGAATATAAAAAAGCTATGGCGCGACTGAGAGAACTTGAACCGAGTTTATGGCCGGAGAAAGCAA
>CAJVYT010000405.1 GCA_913009765.1 uncultured candidate division Zixibacteria bacterium | reverse complement strand
GTCAAATAAAGGGCAATCTTCAGGAAATTAAAATTCTCAAACTAACCGGTTAGTACCTCAAATTTTAATTTCTAAATCTCACCCTTTCTTTGACTTCTGTGAATCTGTTTACTGTGCAGTGGTCTCACTATAGCAAATGGGAAAAAATGGTAACTACAGGTGAAAAATTTGTACCAAAGAATTGGCGCATTTATTGTGCAGTACTCTTGTTATGTTTGAACAACAAAATTGAGTATTTTACAATAGAGTAATGTACAAGGCGAGTAACCTCATTCATGATGAATCCGATGGGTAAAACTTCAGTAAGTCTTCAATATTCCGATGACTATTATGAAGCAGATATTATGCCGACTTCTTTGCTGCACTTCTCATTTTTCTCATTTCCTTTTCGACATCATACAGCGGGTGTTGATTTTCCGGAAAATCCGAGCTTGCCAAACGAAATTTTATCTTTGTTTTTTTGAGTGTTTCTGTTATTTCAGCGCTGATTTTTTCGATGCTGTCTTCTTCTTCTATGTCTTCTTTGAGTATAATAAAGGCGAATGAATCACCTCCGTGTCTTGCAAGATTTCTAAATCCGTATTTAGTCTGTATCTCATCCAGACTATCAACCATGTTTTTTATTACTTTATCGCCTGCGGCTACACCTTTCTCCCGGTTTACCTTTCCGAGATTCATTAAATCAATTAAAAAGAGTCTAAACGGACGATTTTCCCTTTTAAAAACAGTTACCCCGTTTTGAAAACCTTCCGGCCTGAGCAATCCTGTTCTGTAATCAATGTAAAAATAGATATCGCGCCATATGTCAAGTTCAGGATACGCAATCTGTACTTTGGAATATGAATTTTCATATCTTTCTGCATACCTTTTTAACTCATCGAAATGATCTATCGCAATGGCCGCTATTTCAGGATCGAACTGTTTTCCCTGTTCCCGCATAATCAGCTGTCGCGTTTGCTCGTCACTAAAAGAACTCCGGTAGGGTCTTGTCGTCAAAACGGCATCCATTACATCGGCAACCGAAATTATGCGTGCCAGATACGGAATATCGGCACCTTTGAGTCCATCGGGATAACCGTTGCCGTCCCATCTTTCATGATGGCCTCTGATAATTGGAATCAAAGATTCAAAATGTCTTACAGGTTTAATGAGGTTTGCTGAAATAACAGGATGAAGTTGTATTACGCGGTACTCTTCCCGTGTCAGCTTTTCCGGTTTGAGCAATATCATGTCGGGTATTCCCATCTTTCCGATATCATGAAAAAGGGCAGCCGTTTTAAGCGCATCAACATCTGATGTGCCCAAACCGCAAATTCTGCCCAAAAATTCTGAGTATGATGCAACTCTCTCGCTATGGCCCCGCGTATATGAATCGCGTATTTCCATTGAGGATATCAAAAGCTTTGTCAATTGAGTATCTATCGAACTAAGAAGCGATTCATTGGCTTTTATTATGTCATAATTAATCAGTTCAAGCAAAACATTCTGTGCAACAATCCTCAGGGACAATGATTTTATTTCAAGATCTTCGGAGTTTTTGTAAAAAGAACCTAACATGCCGTAGCATCTTTCTTTGGTTTTCAGCGATTCTGCAAGCAGAAGCAGATTCTTTTCTTTAAACATAAACGGCTCGCACTCTCTAATCTCCTTTTTTTTCATATTGATAAAAAGTGCGGCATATCCTGCCGTATCAACAGTTTTTCCTAAACTATCCAAGTCAATCGGATGATTCAGATTGCCGATATAAAGCAGATCGCCGGTTTTATCATAAAAAAACATGGTATCTGCATCAAGTGCAGCTTCTGCTCTGTTGAGAATCAGCTGCATTATAGTCTCTCTATTGCTTGCCGCCTCTTTTCTGTATACATCCGTAGCCAGTTTTCTTATTCTTTCTTTAAAATCCTGCAATCTTTTTATGCTTTTATCTTTTTCATAGAGATTTATTACAATTTGACCGAAAAGTTCAAATTTTTTTAAATCTTCTTTTGTAAACCGATAATTTGAAAAACGAGTAGCGGAAAATTGACCGAAGTAGTTTCCCGATTCATCATAAAGCGGCATTCCCATAAACTCACGTACGCCTGCCTTCTTCCATTCTGAATGTGCTTGGGGATATTTTTCATAATGATTGATTATTATCGCCTTTCTCTCAACTTTTGCCTGACCGGCAGCATATTGGTCTATGGCAACCCAATACTTTCTATCCGATGGATCGATAAATCGATATGGTTCTCTTGCGTAGTAGTCTTTGTATATCAAAAATCCCTGATTATTTAGTTTTGCTATATAAATCGCATCTGCATCAATTACGTCACACATTGTTTCTAATGCTTTATCCAGAATAGATATACCGCTTTTTGATAAAACCGCAGCAAGATCCAGTGTCTGCACAATATTATCTTTTTCCTGCTTGCGGAACGTTTTGAAAGCAAGGATGACAATGACAAACAACGCAAATATCAGAACAGACAGTAGAACTATTTTAACAAGAATAATGTTTGTCTTGTGAGCGTTCCTCTTGTAACTTATGGATGATAGGGCATTAAACTGCCGAAAAATCTTGTTTTCCAAAGATTCCGCCCGCCCGATAAGCGATCTTGAAGTATTGGAAATCAGCTTCATATTTTTAACATCATTGAGTAAGAAGCGCTTCTTTTCGGCAGGAATATTTTCCGCAGCTATAGCGCCTTTTATATTATTCATTTTTCTATCTATTACAAAACCGTGATTCGCTGCAAAACCGCGATAATTTTTAATAACGTTAAATACGATCCGGTTGCCGTTTTTTGTGTATTTATTGATATCATCGCGTAATATTTTAGCTACATCATCATAACCTTCACGCAGCAGCTTAATTTCCCATAGTGCATCTTCAAGCGAGCTAAAGTTTCTTTTGAGCTGCATGCCGCTTATGCGATTTTCCAGCAAGCGGATTGATTCTGCCAGTTTTCTTTCCCTGCTGCCATTATTGATAAAATAATCGATGTACAACTGCTGTTTACCGAGAAGGTCGTTGTTATACTGAACGATGGAAGGCTTATTAAGTTTGCCGATAGAGGTTAGATCATAAATTATGCCGGCAAAGCCGATTGAAATTAAAACAGAAAAAAGAACAATAACGAGCAACCTAAACAGTCTTTTATTCAAAAAATTATGGCTTTGCATTAAAATGAATGATATGATATGCATCAAATAAGTCAAGAGGAGGAGAGAAGTTATGCCTGAGAAAACAATATGGAAAAAGAGAGCGGAAACGGTAATCCGAAATCTCAAGCTGCGCGGCATTGACAGTGTGTGTTTTGAGGATAGTGATGAGGCGAATGAATTTATTGCAGATGCAATCAAAAAAGGGGTAACTGTTGGTCTCGGAGGTTCTACGACCATAATTGAAACGAAACTTATAGATAAACTGCGCACGCTTCCCATCAATCTGCTTGATCGCTACAAAAAGGGAATAACAAAAGAGGAAGTTGACAAAATGAGATTTGATTCACTAACAAGCGATGTTTTTATCTCAAGCGTGAATGCGATTACATTGTCCGGACAGATCGTTAGTTGTGACGGCGTCGGCAATCGTGTTGCAGGCATGCTTTTTGGTCCGCGAAAGGTAATTTTGGAGATAGGTACAAACAAGATTGTCAACAATCTATCAGAAGCAATAGAGAGAATTCACAATGTGGCGGCACCTCAAAATGTAATTCGTTTCAACGGAAATGCTCCCTGCGGCAAAACGGGAATATGCGACGATGCGCATTGCAGATATCCGGAACGATTTTGCAACGATTGGGCCATGATGAGACCACTGCACAGTAAACAGATTCACAGAAGTCAAAGAAAGGGTAAGATTTAGAAATTAAAATTTGAGGTACTAACCGGTTAGTTTGAGAATTTTAATTTCCTGAAGATTGCCCTTTATTTGACTTCCCTGCGGGCTTTATGAGGTTTCC
>CAJVYT010000404.1 GCA_913009765.1 uncultured candidate division Zixibacteria bacterium | reverse complement strand
GATCTCTTTTAAATAGCTGATTCCGTCAGACCCAAACCCTACCCCCATAAAACAAGCAAGAATAGTTTTGTCGGTATCTTTGACAGCTTCATAAATATTTTTAGCAACTTCAAGCTGGTTTATTGTCACAGGCGGAACAAAAATAGGAATAATTGAGTCATACCGTTCATCTTTTAAAACAGCTTGTAATGTCAGCTTAAATTCTTTTGCTCCCGCACCTGCAACCATATCCATTGGATTTGAAAAAGAAGCTTCGGCTGATATAAATTTCTTTAATGTTTTTACGGTAGAAGGTGAGAATGACGGCATTTCCATACCATTATTAATTAAAGCGTCAGTAGCTAAAATCCCGGGACCTCCGGCATTTGTAACAACACATACTTTATTTCCTTTTGGAACAGGCTGATTCGCAAGTGCTGAAGCAACATCAAAAAGTTCTTCAACTGTATCAACTCGCATAACTCCGGTTTGCTCAAACAACGCATCAACACCAACATCTAATCCTGCTAAAGCACCGGTATGTGAGGAAGCAGCTTTGGCACCAAGCGATGTACGACCCGATTTCACAACGACAATCGGTTTTTTACGAGAAATTTCCCGAGCTATTTTGGTGAAATTTTGAGGATTTCCAAAATTCTCTAAATACATTAAAATAATATCAGTATTGGGATCATCTTTAAAATATTTTAGAATATCATTTGAAGATATATCTGCCTTATTACCAATTGAAGCGACCACTGAAAATCCGATACCAAGCTCTTTGGCAGTGTTCATAATAGCTTCGCCCATAGCACCTGACTGAGTAATAAATCCGATACGTCCTTTTTTTGGATATGTTTTTCCAAAAGTTGCATTAAGATTTATATGTGGGTCTGTATTCACAATACCAAAACAGTTTGGACCAATCATTTTCATACCATATTCACGGACAACTTTGAGAACTTCTTTTTCTCTTTTTTCGCCCTCTTTACCGGTTTCTGAAAAACCTGCGGTAATAACGACAATTCCTTTAACCCCTTTTTCACCACATTGACGAACAACATCAACAACATTTTCTTTTGGGATAATGATAATAGCCAAGTCAACAGCATCGGGAACATCAAGAATAGTAGAGTATGCTTTTATAGAATGGATAACTTGTGCTTTTGGATTTACCGGAAAGACTTTTCCGTTAAATTCAGCAAGTAAAATATTGTGGAGTGTTTCCCGCCCGATAGAACCTTTTCGTCCGGTTGCTCCAATAACAGCAACAGACTTCGGCTTAAAAATAGCATCTAATTCTTTTTTCATAATCACTTTATTTTCAAGGAGTTACAAAGGCAATCAAGACTTTATACCCCTATGTTTAATATTTTTACTTTCAAAAGACAGTATTGTATCTTCTCTTGGCAATCAACAGTTTCCTCTAAAAATGTCAAGTGAAAGTTTTACAATAGTTGTCCATGGTAAGAGATTGTATCCCAATATTATTTTAGTTGAAATATTCAATTGTAATGTCAGCTCCTGAACCCATAAAATTGGTTTGTAAACCGACATTAAGCAATTGTGACATAGCCTTTATGCACAGAAATTAGGTATTTTTTAACAAGCTCTTAGCGATGGATATTTATGATAATAGGTCTAAACCATTTCTGTTTCTTTCCGATAATAATAAACGAAAAATTAATATTGAAAAATTAAAGGTTATAAAAATGATTAAATGGCAAGAATCTTTTAATGTTAATATTAAGTCGATTGACGAACAGCACAAAAAATTAGTTGATATCTTAAATAAGATGGATAAGTCTAAAAATGAAGAAAAAAAAATCATTTTAGAAACTTTTGATGAACTCTTTGAATATGTAAAATATCATTTTTCTTTTGAAGAGAAGCTAATGAGGGATAAAAATTATTCCGGTTATGCTAAACACAAGATTATGCATGAAAAGATAATTAGTACGCTTCAAGAATATTATGAGAACTTTCAAAATAAAAATACAGAAAATACCATTGATGCCCATACAATAATATCATTTCTTATGGACTGGCTTCTCACACATATAATGCAAAAAGACAAACTTTACGCCAAGGAAATACTAACTATCTCAACTACATAAACAACATTAAGGGCTTTATCAATAGTATGTGCATGTTCTGCTATGTCGACTCCTAAACCAGTAAAAGGGGTTTGTGAACTAACATTGTCTATTGCGACACAGCCTCCGGGTTCTATTGGCTACACCAAAAACTTCGCTTTTTATTGCAACTCTTGACAGAGTTGTCCTGCATTCACTCTATTGCTTAGCTCACAGGGGAAAAAAGTAGGATGGCTCATTCAACCACGGCTAAAGCCGTGGTGTTCTGTCTGTGACCGCATAAAAAAGACCGTTTGTTCAAACAAACGGTCTTAAAAGTTAAAAAGATAAAATCTATTTCTTCTTTTTTGCTGTCTTTTTAGCCGTTTTTTCCAAAATAGCAATTTGAGCTGCTGCTAATCTGGCAATCGGAACTCTAAATGGAGAGCAAGAGACATAATCTAATCCAATTTTATGACAATAATGAATTGAATCAGGGTCTCCCCCATGTTCACCACAAATACCAAGTTTGATATTTGGTTTTACGGCACGACCTTTTTCAACAGCCATTTGTATTAATTGACCAACACCTGATTGGTCAATAGAGATAAACGGGTCATGCGGCAGTATTTCATTCTCAACATAATAATTTAAGAATTTGCCGGCATCATCACGCGAAAATCCCATAGACATTTGAGTAAGATCATTCGTACCAAAAGAGAAGAAATCAGCCTCGGCAGCAATTTCATCTGCGGTCAACGCTGCTCTTGGAATCTCAATCATCGTTCCGACAAGATATTTCAAATCTTTTGTTTTAGATTTACCGATAATTTCATTGGCAATACGTGTTACAACTTCTTTTTGGTTTTTGAATTCATTTACATGTCCAACCAATGGAATCATGATTTCAGGATACACTTCTGTACCATTTTTGGCAACTTGACACGCCGCCCATATAATTGCATGGGTTTGCATTTCTGTAATTTCAGGAAAAACAATACCCAAACGACATCCGCGATGCCCAAGCATTGGATTCAACTCAGCAAGCTCATCAATACGATTTAAAGTCTTTTTCAGCTTCTCTTCATCTTCTTCAAAAGTATCACTCTTCACATCAAGTTCTTCTAACTTTTGAGTGACAATTTCTTTATCCGGTAAAAATTCATGTAAAGGAGGATCAAGAGTTCTAATAGTTACGGGTAACCCATGCAATGTTTCAAAAATACCTTTGAAATCTTTCTTTTGAAATGTAAGGAGTTTGTCTAAAGCTAATTGACGTTCTTCGGGAGTATCAGCTAATATCATATCCTGAACAATAGGAATTCTGTCATCGGCAAAAAACATGTGTTCGGTACGACAAAGACCAATACCTTCCGCACCGAATTTCACAGCCTGTGCAGCATCACGAGGAGTATCAGCATTTGTCCGAACTTTTAATTTCCGATAGCTGTCAGCCCATTCCATAAACTCATTAAACTCGCCTGAAAGTTCCGGCTCAATAGTAGCTACTTTTCCCAGAATAATCTGACCGGTAGAACCATTTAAGGTAATAACTTCACCCTCTTTAATAATCAGTTTACCAACTTGGAACTGTTTCTTTTTTGCATTTACCCGAACAGATTCAGCACCCGACACACAGCATTTACCCATACCGCGGGCAACAACAGCAGCATGCGAGGTCATACCTCCTCGAGCAGTTAAAATACCAACAGCAGCATTCATACCCTCAATATCATCAGGATTGGTTTCATCACGTACTAATATAACTTTTTCTTTTGCCCCAAATTTAACAACATCTTCAGCAGTAAAATAGACTTTGCCCGAAGCAGCCCCAGGTGATGCCGGTAATCCTTTGGCAATGACTTCAACTTTAGCAGAAGGGTCAATAGACGGATGCA
>CAJVYT010000403.1 GCA_913009765.1 uncultured candidate division Zixibacteria bacterium | reverse complement strand
AAAAAGCAAAACAACTTGCCAAAATAGAAGCCGATAAAAAAGCAAAACAACTTGCCAAAATAGAAGCCGATAAAAAAGCAAAACAACTTGCCAAAATAGAAGCCGATAAAAAAGCAAAACAACTTGCTAAAATCGAAGCCGATAAGAAAGCAAAACAACTTGCTAAAATCGAAGCCGATAAGAAAGCAAAACAACTTGCCAAAATCGAAGCCGATAAGAAAGCAAAACAACTTGCCAAAATAGAAGCTGATAAAAAGAAAAAATCTACTTCACGTTTCCGTCGTAACCCTGTGTCGAATAAAGTCAAAGGAACTATGGTTGCTCAATTTCCGAAACGTTTAGTCATAAAGTATAAGTCAAAATCATACCGTGATCCGTTTGCAACTCTTATTGACGAATCGAAAACTTACAATAATCCGGTTGAAAAGAAGATTCCGAATGTTGAAGGTTTAAAATTAGTTGGTATTATTCAAGCAGACCAGAAAAGTGAAAACAGAGCATTGTTTGAAGATAATGACGGTTATGGCTATATCCTGAAAACCGGTGATAAGGTTCGCAAAGGATATGTATTACGGGTAAATTCAGATAAAGTGTATTTCCAAATTTTTGAGTACGGTTGGAGCCGTACGGTAGCACTAAATTTAGAAAGCTAACGAAAGGCAGGATTTTATAATGAAATTGAGTACATTCAGCAAATTATTTTTTACTATATTGCTTACAGCAGCAACATTGTTTTCTGTTGTATTAGCAGCTGATAGTGAAAAAGATCCGCAGGCTCCAATTAAGAACCTGCAGTTTCAATCGGCAGATATAAATTCTGTCCTGACTTTTCTCTCTGATTATGGAAAAGTAAATGTTGTTGTATCTCCTGAAGTAAAAGGAAATGTAACAATTAAACTCAAAGATGTTCACTGGCGTACTGCTATGGATATTATCGGTAGAACGTATGGCTTAGCTGTTGTTGATGAAGAAGACGGGTATATCAGAGTCTTACCGGCAGAACAGTATCGCAAAGAAATAACTGAGGGTGAAAAACACAGTAAAGAAAAACGAGAATTAGCAGCTTTAGATACTAAAATTGTTAAAATTGCAAATTCAACTTCTGATGACATTGTTTTAGCTGTAAAGTCACTTATGACAGACAGAGGTAAAGCATCATCTGACTCCCGTTCTAATTCCATTATCATTCAGGAAGTTCCCTCTAATATGCCGGCAGTTTTAAGTTTTATTGAAGAGTTGGACAAACCTGCTGCTCAGATAAGGATCTCAACCCGTTTGCTTGAAATTTCAAGTAAAGGACTTGAAGAGTTAGGTATTAATTGGTCGGTCAATGGTACATACACATCTGAATCAGGTCGTTCATACCCGCAGTCTGCTTCAGTAAATGCTCTACGGAATACCGATTATGCCGGTCAATATACAGTAAAGGCACTACAGCATGGTTGGGATGTTGATGCTATCATTCAGGCAATTGTAAAAGATGACAAAGGGCGTATTATAGCTCATCCTGAAATTACTACTATAGACAATAAAGAAGCAAAAATTCAAATGGGTCAGAAAATTCCTGTTAAACAATTTGATGCTTCCGGCAACTTGGTGATTAAGTTTGAAGAAGTAGGTACAATTTTAACAGTAACTCCTCATATTACAGCCGAAAACCAGATTCTTATGGAACTTGCTCCTGAACGTTCGACATATCAATTTGACCCGAATGGTGTAATTATCAATACAAGTAATGCTAGAACAACAGTAATTGTCTCAAATGGACAAACTGCTGTAATAGGTGGTTTAACAACAGAAGATGAAGTTATCACTGAAGTTGGAATTCCAATTTTAAAAGATATTCCGTTGATTGGTAGAATTTTTAAATATACCAACAAGAGAATTGAAAGTCGCGATCTCGTTATTTTTGTAACACCAACAATCGTTGATAATACCTTAGCGGTTAATTCCGAAGGGTAACTAATATATTTAATTTGCTGAATGAACCCTCTCTTTGAGCAAGAGGGGGTTTTTTATACAAATAAGAAATCAAGAAGAAATTTATAAAATTTAGGAGTAATCATGACACGTCAAAAGAATTCAATCGGGTTAATTATATTAACTATGATTGCAGTAATCGCTCTTGTTTCATTTATAGGGTGTAGTTCAAAATCGGTTTTAGACGAAAGTGTCCCGGATGGAACTTCTGTTACTGTCTCGGCATCTCCGTCATCAATTGAATCAGGTTCAACTTCAGTTGTCGAAGCAACAGTTGTTGCAAACAGTTCGGGTGTGGCAAACCAAGTTGTTACTTTTACCGTAAGTCCTGCAAATGCCGGATATTTTACACCGGCTGTTGATACAACTGATGCCAATGGTGCGGCAGCTTCTGTTTTTACAGCTACGACAACAGGCGATGCAACTGTATCATGCGTTCTTGATGATAATATTACTACCGGAGCTACTGCAATGACGATTACAGACGTTGCTCAAACAGGTTCAGGTAATGTCGATATGAATGTCTCACAAACATTGTTGTTGGCAAATGGTGCCGACACATCACTAATTACTGTTAATGTACGTGATGCAAACGGACAACCTGCTCCTGACTCAACATTGGTAACCCTTGTTGCCGGTGAAAAATTCGTTGATGTTGATGAAAACGGATACTGGTCAGTAGGGATTGATTCATTAGTCTTTGATGCGAATTCAAATGGTTCTTGGGATGCGGTTGGAATTATACAGTCCTCAGCTTATATTACAGGTGGTGCTGGTGCGGTTACTGTTAATTATGTCTCCGGTAATGATGCTTCGACCGTATATGTAAAAGCCACGGTAAATGATAACGGCATTGTTGGAAATGTCGAACTACCGATTCAATTAACTCCAAATGCATCTATTGGTTCTATTTTCTTAGATTCTGACTCACTCAATTTAGCAGTAAAACAAACCGGCGGAATAGAAACAGCCACAATTCATGCTACCGGATATGATGAATTCGGTAATCCTGTACCGGAAGGGTTAACAATAAACTTTATTATTACAGACGGTCCCGGTGGCGGCGAACATCTCGGTAATACCGGTGCAGGTCCGTATGTTGCGGTGACAAATAGTCAAGGTGTTGCCTCTGCACCGATTTCTTCAGGAACTGTTTCCGGTTCTATAAGAATTCGTGCCTATGCCGACACTGTACTTTCAAATGCAACTCAAGTTATGGTGTCAGCAGGTCCTCCGGCTTATATTGTCATCGGTGCCGAAGACTGTAATGTGCCGTACTGGTTCACGGTTGCTGAAGAAAATGGCATTACTGCTGTTGTCTCTGATATTTACTTAAACCCTGTTACCAATGGAACAGCAGTTTATTTTACGACTGACGAAGGAACAATGAAGTCTCATGAAGCAAGCACTACTGATTTAGAAGGTATCGTAGGTACTAAATGGTTCTCAGGAAACAATGTTGCAACAGCCGATGGTGTTGTTTTAGTGATTGCTGAAACATCAGGCGGAACTGTTGCCGATACAACTTTCTTTATAAATTCTTCTTATACCGATAGTATGTATGCTTTCACAATGCCTACATCAATGCAAGCAGATGGTACCGAAAAAGTAACTGTTACTGTTGTTGGCTTAGATGTAAATAGAAATCCTGTTGATGGTGGTGTTACGTTTGAAGCTGACGCTAACTATGTTTCAGTTTCAGGTGGAACTTTTGATGATGGCTGTATCTCATCAAGTGACCGTGTTAAAATTACATCCAAAACTTTAAAAATTGATAATTCAACTCCGGGTGGTAACGATGACGGTATTGGTGCAACAGATATAGTTCAATTTTGGTCAGGTACTGCATCTGTAAGTTATCCTATTAATTTGACAACCGGTTTTGCTTATTCAGGCAACTCTACTATAAATGCTGTTACCACAGCATCAGTTGGAGAGGTTGTAAACATCTCAGCAACTATTAGATCGGAAGAGCGTCGTGTAGGGA
>CAJVYT010000402.1 GCA_913009765.1 uncultured candidate division Zixibacteria bacterium | reverse complement strand
GTTATCTTGCCGATGGCAACCAATTTCAGGCTAATTCGCTGGCGGATGAGGCTGCTTTCTTGTTATTGTGCCTCCCGCCGACAACAAAATTAACTTTCAGGCAGTCAATTGTGACTGTCCGGGAATAGCTGTTCTTATTACGAAGGATGGGACAATAGGTGTTGTTAGAATAATAGAAACAGATGTTGAGTTTTCGATATTTGTTTCTGTCGCATTGATAAAACCAAAATCTAAAGAAATAACCCTTTTTCTAAGATATGTTTTAATATCGCCATTAATTCAGAATCAGATTAAGCCACAAGGTGCAGCACTTAAGCATCTGTACCTCAGAGACTTGAGGAAATACAAAATACCAATTCCACCAGTTGGCGTACAAAAAATAATTGTTAATCAGTTAGACACAATTTCGTCTAAAATAAATGAAGCCAAAAATATTTATCTGAAAGAATTAGCTAATCTAACTGAACTAAAAAAATCAATCCTGCAAAAAGCCTTTAGGGGTGAGTTATGATTGCCAAGATTGCAATGAATGGTATTGCAAGCTACAGAACACTTGCAACCCTTGAAACCAATAAAAAAGTGAATCTAGTTTATGGTCTTAACGGCACAGGCAAAAGCACCCTTTCCAATTTTTTATATGACAAGGAAAATGGCGATTTTTTTAATTGTAGTATTAACGGTTTGAACAATGAAGATATCCGAGTCTATAACCAGAAATTTATACAAGATTATTTCTACGAGCCTGATAATCTAAAGGGAATATTTACGCTCTCCAAAGAGAATAAAGATGCCGAAGAAAAGATAAAAACTGCGCAGAAAGCGATTAAGGAACTGGAAGGTGACCAGCAAACTAAAACCAGTCAAAAAACCGAACATGAAAATACATTAGCCAAGAAAAAACAGGATGCCGAAAAAACAACATGGAAAATTAAAACAACATTTGCTGGTGGTGATCGTGTTTTGGAATATTGTCTTGAAAATTTAAAAGGCAATAAAAGTACATTATTTAGCCATTTGGCAAATATCAACAAACCAGATAAACAGCCTCCAAAGACAGTTGATCAGTTAAAAAAGGAAGTAGAAGCCATACAGGGGGATGATGCAAAAAAACACGACCTGCTTTCAAAAATCAATTTTACAGCCCATGCGGTAGAGACAAATCAAATCTTACAAAAAAATATTGTTGGAAATGAAAATAGCTCAGTATCCACCTTAATCAATCAACTTCAAAATTCAGATTGGGTAAAAGATGGTCTTCAATATCTTCCAGAAGCGATTGAAGAAGATGCCGACAGTTGCCCTTTTTGCCAGAGCAAAACGATAACTCAATCTCTCCTTGATGATATTCAAAGTTTCTTTGATGAATCCTACGAGAATGACATTAAAGAGTTGAAAATGCTTCTTTCTTCATATGAAGACGGTATTTCAACGTTTCCTAAAAAAGATACATTTGAAACAAACCCGTACATAACTGAAAAGAAAAGCAAGTTTGAAAACCTATATAATGCCGTATATAGCTTATTTGAAAAAAACAAAAGTCAACTTGAAGACAAGATAAAAGCACCTAGCCAAGAGTTAACTCTTCTAGGTTCAGCAAATGCTATACAGAAGTTCAATGATTTTATTGAAGAGATAAACCAAGTTATATCCACCTACAATAAAAAAATAGATAACAAAGATAATACACTGGCTGAAATTAAAGGGCAGTTTTGGGAATTAATGCGTTGGGATTATGACCTGACTATTTCAACCTACCAGAAAGATAAAATAGAGATTGAAAAAAAGATCAAGGGACTCACAAAAAAGTTGGACGAGTCTGGGAAATCTATAATCACACAAAAAAGCGTTATTGCTGAACAGCAGAAAAAAACCATCAATATTGAACAGTCCATCACATTTATTAACAATGGTTTAGTTGAGTTGGGACTGGATGATTTTAGCATCGAAAAACATTCGGACAATCTTTATAAAATAAAGAGAAGTGAACAGGATGCTGATGTTTTTCAAACTTTAAGCGAGGGTGAAAAAATGATAATCAGTTTTCTTTACTTTGTTGAGATGTGTCGAGGTAAAAAAAGTGCCGATGATGTTGGTGAAAAAAAGATCATTGTCATTGATGATCCCATTTCGAGTTTATCCCATATTTTTATTTTCAATATTGGACAATTGATTAAAAAAGAATTTCTAAATTCGGATGCCTACGAACAAGTTTTTATCCTTACCCATAGCCTCTACTTTTTTTATGAATTAACAGATACGAACCACGATAGAAGAAAAAAGAACCAAAAATTATTCAGGATGACTAAAAATAGTGATGGTAGTCATATTTTGGATATGAAGTATGAAGAAATTCAAAATGACTATCAATCTTACTGGCAGGTAATTAAAGATGAAAAGCAACCACCAGCTTTGATTGCAAACTGTATGCGTAATATTATTGAGTATTTTTTCAATTTCATTGAGAAAAAAGACTTAAACAATGTTTTTCAAAAACCAGAATTGCAGGATAATAAATTTCAAGCATTTTGCCGATATGTCAATCGGGAGTCTCATTCTTTGGGGCAAAACATCTTTGATTATAAAGAATTTGATTACAATATCTTCAAAGAGGCTCTTGGATTAGTTTTTCAACAAAGTGGTTATACAGAACATTATGAGGAGATGATGAAATGATCAACTCCAACAATTCCCAAATCGTCCTCTACACCACCCCAGACGGCACAGTCAAAATCGACACCATTTTCCAAGATGAAACCATCTGGCTCACCCAGAAAAAAATGGCAGAACTCTTTGATGTAAAACGCCCAGCCATCACTAAACACCTGAAAAATATCTTTGAAAGCGGAGAATTAGAGGAAAAAGTGGTTGGTTCCATTTTGGAACATACCACTCAACATGGAGCAATTTCGGGTAAAACCCAAACTAAAGCAGTTAAATATTACAACCTCGATGCCATTATTGCCGTTGGCTACCGTGTTAATTCCAAAAGAGCCACCCAATTTAGAATATGGGCAACCGCTATTCTCAAAGAATACATCATCAAAGGCTTTGCCATGGATGATGAGCGTTTGAAACAGGTCGATAAGTGGGATTACTTTGATGAATGGTTGGAGCGCATCCGAGATATTCGTGCTTCAGAAAAGCGGTTTTATCAGAAAATTAAGGATATTTATACCACCGCTATTGATTACGACAAAAACTCCAAGCAGGCGCAAATCTTCTTTAAAAAAGTACAGAATAAAATGCTTTGGGCGACCACAGGAAAAACCGCCGCAGAACTGATCGAAGCCAGAAGCAATTCTGATAAAACCAATATGGGGCTGACTTCTTGGCGAGGTTCTATTGTGCGAAAACAGGATGTTGCTATTGCCAAGAATTATCTGAAAGAAGATGAAATTAAAGACCTGAATGAAATCGTTACTATGTATCTGGACTATGCAGAGAGGCAGGCACGCAAACGACAAACCGTTACCATGGCACAGTGGGCAGATAAACTGGATGGCTTTTTGGAATTTAACGAGCAGGAAATTTTAACCCATGCTGGAAAAGTTAAAGCAGAAGTGGCCAAAAAAATTGCTGAAGCCCGTTATATGGAATTTGATAATAAACGCAAAAAAGCTGAGGCATTGGCAGCAGATGAAGAAGATTTGAAAGAGCTTGAAGCAATAGAAAAGAAATTGCTGGAAAATCGGGGAAAATAAGATGAATGAAGCCGAAACCAGAGCAGAATTAATCGACCCGAAACTTAAAAGTTGTGGCTGGGGTGTGGTCGAGGGTTCAAGAATCCTGCGTGAACGCAATGTCTGTAAAATAACCGATGGCAGAATACAGGTTGGTGGTGGCAGGAAAAAACCGCTGATTGCTGACTATATTCTGGTTTATAAGGGCGGTTCCTCACACAAATCGGTGCAAAAGTGGCGGTTCTGGTAAATCACTCATGCAGTGATAGAGGTTACAAATATAATTGTCGGCCGTCCTGAACCCGTAGGCTTTGTGACTGACGACCTTTGCCTTG
>CAJVYT010000401.1 GCA_913009765.1 uncultured candidate division Zixibacteria bacterium | reverse complement strand
CTTCCCTTTTTCACAAAATCTCTGAGGAACTTTAACTCGTCATCTTTAAGGTGTATTCTTATCATGGAGACAGTATAGTATTTGGAGATTATAAAGTTGTCCCAAAATTAAGTTGCTGAGACACTAGGGATAGCAACATTTTATAAAAAAGAGGATAGAAGGCCAAACCCCCAATGGACTGAAGCGAAGAGTCGTGAGCAAAGGCAGAATATCTAATTTATTAGACCTCATATTTCTCTTCAACAATTTGCATCGGAACTCTTGGGGGAACTCCTGGGACTGTTTGAATAAAGGCCGTTCCTCTATGATTCTCAATTATTTTAGAGGCAGGAGTAGCTGATAATGTATGAATACAAGCATGATGAACTGTTAGAACAGCATCTTGAAACTCTTGATTATCTTCAAACATCTTAATTTTCAAACCGATGTCATTACATTTAGAGGCAGAAAGATGGCGGGTATGTGATTTTGTTAATGTATGGTCTCCTAATTCCTTGATTATTTTATCCGCTTTTGTTTCTTTATCTTCTGTTTTACGGAGCATTCCTGTAATTAACCATTCCTTTACCATTTTCTCAGACCAAGAAATAGCTTTTTGAGATTCTCCTATTAAAGTTGGCGTATATTTTGCAATAATTGGTTGCCAAAGAGGAATTTTGACTGGGTCTGCTTTACACTCATTAAATGCTTGTTTGAATTCTTCAATAATTCCATTCGCAGAAAGACCATTTAATTGTGGGTCAATTGGCCCAAGGCTTGATTGTTTTCCCATTAGAATACTATCACAAGCACATGCAATCATAGTACCTGCGGATAATGCTAACTGTGGTACAATTGCTCGAATATCATTACCAAACATTTTTCGAAGATAATCAACAAGGGATTCTGTTGCACCAGTTTCGCCACCAGGAGTGTGAAGAATAAGGTCCAGTCCTTTGGATCTGTCAAGACCGTCGATTGTTGCCATAAACCCATTTTTATCATTATCATTAATTCCTAAACCAGGCGCACCCTGTTTTTGCAGCCAGCCAGAATAATATATTATGATGTTCCTTCCTGTTATTTCATGTAATTTCTCTAGATATTTACGTCTGATGATATCATGAGTGCTGCCAGAGGATTTTAACTCATCTAAAACTTGATTCCAATTTGGCATTTTAATACCTCTATTTACTCATCTGTGGAATGACCCAAAAAGATAGAGGTAATTTTCTTATCATTCTCATGAATCTTGATGACTCCCTGAGAGAGAATTCTATTCCGCTCTATTTCGCTCTCCAATTCAATGTCTTTAAAAAAACCCTCTATTTCTTTTCCATTGAATATTCTTCTTGCCATGATTACTATCTGTCTACCCCCTATATATTAAGCTTTGCTTTTCTAGGGTATTACAATATCAGAACGGAAAAATATTTATTAAAGGATACTCCCCGCCAAGATAAGTGTTTTTTAAATGTGTTTTAAAGATTGCTATGAATTTCTTTCTTAAATAATCCATGGCACGAAATAAATGACGGTCTTTGTGGGTGGGGTAGCTGGTTAGATGGATGACATCAAAATAATGCCCTCTACTGTAGAAATGCCCAAACCACCAAGAAATACTACCACCCATTTCTTTTTCCTGATATTCTTCTCTCAACGAGAGAGTACGCAGCCATGTAGGGCATGAGTAAAATAAGCCCCACAATCCATCTAATAGATAAACCCTTCTGTGAAGGAGGCTTTGCACCTAAACCCTTAATTTTCTGAGACTTTAGGTGCAAGTGTTAGATTAGGTGCAAAGCCGTAGAGATTTATGCTTTATTCATTGAACTGATTTTAATAATCTCAGGGCATCGGGAAAAAAGGGAAAGGCTTATAAGGAAAATGTCTAATTGGATGGTCTCTTTATTTGAATAATGAAAGTATTGCTTTCCCCTACAGAGCTCACAAAAGAATTATAAACGGGTATAAGGGGAGACCCATTGACTTTCTCAAAAGAGCCATATCAAAAAACCTATATGAATTGTATCCTGGCGAATCAGATAAAATTATTCTTGAATATCTGGTCGAGAGAAGTACTAAAACAAAAAAACTGCTATTAGAAAAGGCTATTATTGGCCTCTTTTCTGACGAGATTTTTGGTAAAGTTATTTGGAGAGGAGAACTGTGATATTATGACCATCGCCTAATAGCATGTATGCTGTTCGCTTTGCATACCCGCCGACTGTTGTCCGAAATGTCAGAGCCCGCTTATAATAAAGGTGGATAATAATGATTAAAACAGAGAAAAAGACACAATCACCTATACTCAAAAGTGCAATCGAATCATTTATCCATGGACTAGAGCATTTTATAAGTGGTTCGCCAGAAGATAGGAGATTTGCAATTTTACATATAGACCAAGCTGTTGAATTGATGTCAAAGGAGAAATTAGTTGCCATCGGTAAAAGTATTTATAAAAGCAATGGAGAGACCTTGAATTTACATGAAGTAATTACAAGTTTAGAGCGTGAGAAGGTAAAAATCCCAGAAAAACCTCGTTTAGAGGAACTTCATGATATCAGAAATATGGTTCAGCATAAGGGGTTCACTCCAGATGAAAAATTGACCGACTATTACGTCAAAATTTCATATCAATTCATTGAAGGATTTCTCAAAGAGGAGATGAATGAAGATATTATACTTTATATTCCTCATAGAATTAAGATATTTTTTGAAAAAGAGATATTGACTCCATTAGAAGAACAAATAATGTTAGTATATGATGAAATAGAAAAAAACCCTTCTGGTGCGATTATAAACATATTCAAAGCACTGGAATTTGTCTCATCCAGAAGGAGCGTTGAAAAATTAAAGGAAACGGGTATAATTGGTGATTACGAATTGGAAAATTTAAAAATAGCTCGTAGTCTAAGAAATAAAGTGATTCATACATTATACAATCCCTCAAAAGACGACGCAAAAATCGTGGTTAAGAATGTCTTGGAAGTCATTAGGAAAATAAAATGCCCATTGTGTAAGTATAAAACGTTCTGTGGAAAGTATGGTGACAAAGAATGTTTTTTGCTAAATCCTGCAGATGCAGTTATAAAAAGTTTTTAGAAAGCATTCGAAAATATAGAGTTGAAAAATGTTAGAAATTCTGAGGCAGAAATTTGTTGTTATTATGAGCCGCTTTTAACATGGATTGGATTAGAGGCTACGAAGGAGCAGTTAGAGATTGCCAATAAGATACTCCAACAGTTAAAAGATAAATTTGAGATAGGGAGAGAAAATTACATGGGACATGGTTGTATAAAATTTACTAATAAATCTATCTGGTACGTTCGATGGATATCGCACGATATTAAAGAACATAACTGACGTTCTACAACGGCTAAAGAGGCTGTCCCGTAATCAAAAATACTACGGGAAATAAGCTAAATTTAGCCTTTATTGTCTAAAATAAGCAGTCTTTATATTACTGAGAGTAATTGTCAGACAGCCTCTAAAGCAGTTGGCTTTCTGCTTAGATATCATAAGAAAGATAACCTTCCCTTTCATTTTTTCTCAGGGTTCTCCATCACCCCTGCTCTCATCCTTTTCCCAGTATTTTACAAGAAACTTCACAAGCTCTGCCATCTCATCTATAAATTCGCATTCCTCATCTCTCGCAACCAGAGGTATCTCTGCCTCAAGGGCTTCTCTAACCCTATTTTCTTCTGGCAGTACAGCTAAAACAGGTAAAGAGAGCATTTCTTCTATTGCCTCAACATCAGCACCATTGGATTTGTTTATCACCACTCCCAGCACCTTTGCTCTGTCCTCCAGCGCCTTATTTACATTATAAGCATCTGCTATTGAGAGCTTCTCAGGGTTGGCAACTATGAGCACATAGGTGTTTTTATCAATAACATCAAAGGCTTCAATACCAGGGGGAAAATCAAGCACTACCACTTCGTACTTTTGCCTCACCTCATCTATTATATTCTTAATTCTTTCCAGCATTCCACAGATCGGAAGAGCACACGTCTGAACTCCAGTCACACTGATATATCTC
>CAJVYT010000400.1 GCA_913009765.1 uncultured candidate division Zixibacteria bacterium | reverse complement strand
TTGTGTTTTGTTTTTTTTTTTTCAAGCAGAAGACGGCATACGAGCTATATCAGTGTGACTGGAGTTCAGACGTGTGCTCTTCCGATCTTAACAGTCCGAATTCGTTCTGAACCGCGAGGGCGTTGGCTTTAGTCTCCAGTTCTGCAAATTGCTCTTGCATGGCTTTGAGTTTTTCGCTGTCGGGAGTCGCGTTCTTGCGTTCCCGGAGGATCGCCTGATCGAGCCGATCGAGTTCGTCCAATAACACCCGTTCGGCCTCGTAATCCGAGGTTCCCAGTGTCTTGGTTCCTTTAAAGGCCATATGCTCAAAGAGATGGGCGATACCGGTGATTCCGACATGCTCGTTGACGCTGCCGACCTTAAAGGTGAGATTAATAGACACGATGGGTGCTTGATGTCGCTCGACCATGAGCAGCGTCAGCCCATTGTCGAGTCGATGTTCGATGACCCGATCGGCCAGGGTGCCGGATTGCGCGAAGGTAGTGGGGCACCAGAGCCCGATCAAGACGATAAGACTAATGGCGTTCATCATCAAACGACGGCACCTCATAGGTTCTAACTGCATTACGCCTCCTTGAATCAATGAAATAGTTGTTTCAAGTCTTCAGCACGTTCACAAAAAAAGTCAGGTCGCGAGTCCTCCAGCCGTTTACGCACGCCCATACCATAGGCGACAGCGCACGACTTGATGCCCGCGGCTTGAGCGGCTTGCACGTCGAGGACGCTATCTCCAATCATGACCGCTTTCGACCGATCGACCTTGAATCCCTCTACCGCCTTCAGTATCATGGCCGGGTGTGGTTTCAACTCCTGTGTCCCTTCGCTTCCGATCACCATTTCAAACTGATCGACGACGTGTAACCCCTCGAGAATTGCCATGGTATAGTCGGTTGGCTTATTGGTGACAATAGCCTTTGGTTTGTTGGAAAAATGCGCGAGAACGTCATCAATGCCAGGATGGAATCGGGTGGTATCGAGCAGATGGTCCAGATAATGTTGACGGAAAAAGATATAAGATGCTTTCTTATGACCCTGCATTAGCATATGGTATTGGTTTTGGTGCATTTTATTATACTGCCGACTATTCAGGGTTTTTTATTGAAGCAAACTATCGTATATCTATCACAGATGATGTCGAATACTCAAGTAATATCCCGAAGTTTGGTGTAAATTCAGCCACAATAGACATTCATGCCGGATTCAGAGTTTTAATCGGTTCCGATGAATAATATTAGTTAATTTTTATAAAAACCCACTTACGTAGTGGGTTTTTTTATTGCACCTTTATTTCAATTTTGTACTATAAAGAGTATGACAAAAATAAAAATTCTCATAGTTGATGATGAAAAAAGCCAAAGAGATTTATTAAGCGGCTTTTTACATAAAAACGGTTTTGATGTTACAACTGCTGAAAATGGGGAAGATGCTCTTACAAAGTACCGTTCTGTTTTTTCTCCTATTGCAATTGTTGACATGAAAATGCCCGGAATGAATGGGCTGGAACTGTTGGTTAAACTCAAAGAGATAAATCCATTTATTCAAGTTTTAGTACTAACTGCTTTTGGGTCGGTTGAAACTGCGGTCTCTGCTATGAAAGCAGGTGCTGCTGATTATCTTACCAAACCAATTGAAGAACTTGAAGAACTGATTTTAAAACTTCAAAAAGCAGCAGACCAAAACCGTTTGATAGTTGACAACAAAGTGATGAGTGAACGAATCAATGAGATTTTTCCGTCATCGGAAATGATTGGTGAGTCATCTGAAATGCAAAAAGTCAAAGAACTTCTTTCTCTGGTTGCCCCCCAAGATACCACACTTCTTATTACAGGTGAGTCCGGTACAGGGAAAGAACTTGTCGCCAGAGCAGTCCATGCGTTGTCCCCTCGAGCCTCAAAAAAATTAGTAGCTATCAATTGTGCGGCATTCCCAGAAAATCTTCTTGAGTCGGAATTGTTTGGATATGAAAAAGGTGCTTTTACCGGAGCCGGTAAACTCAAACAAGGACGGTTTGAACTTGCCGACGGCGGTACTCTCTTTTTAGATGAAATCGGAGAACTTCCCCTTACTATGCAGGTAAAACTTCTGCGGGTTTTGGAGGAGAGGAAAATTGAACGTTTAGGTTCTGTCAATGAGATTGATTTAGATATTAGAATTATTGCTGCCACCAACAGAGACTTAGAAAAAATGATTGAGGAAAAAACTTTCAGGGAAGACCTCTATTACCGTTTGAATGTTGTTCGCCTTGACCTTCCATCGCTTGCTGATAGAGGTGGTGATATTTTACTGCTTGCCAATAAATTTATTGATGTCTGCAAGAAAAAAGTCGGCAAAGAAATCAAAGGGATTACTCCCGATGCTGCCGAGATGCTGACTTCTTATAATTGGCCGGGTAATGTAAGAGAGCTTGAAAATATTATCGAACGGGCTATTATTTTGACTCGGTCTGATTTTGTCGATAAAACTGCTCTTATTGGAATCTCTCAAAATTCTGATAAAAAAACAATAAACGGTAAACTGCAAACATTGGCAAATCTCGAAAAAAGCCAGATTGAAATGACTCTAAACCGTCTCGACTGGTCACTTCAAAAAACTGCTGACTCTTTAGGAATCCACAGAAATACACTTCGCACGAAAATCAAAGAATACAATATAACTCAATAAAAGACACAATTTTGGGCATTTATAAGCTATACGCACAAAAATTGTGCTTTTATGCTCTTTCTCTCTATGGTAGAAAGTGGGTATCTTATGGTGTACTATTGGGTTAGATGTTTTGGCATGTCGTTTGATATATATAAAAGCAGGAAAAACATAATTATAAAGGAAAATGATATGAAAACAACATTATTAGCAATATTCATTACACTCTCAGCTTTATTTATGGTTGGCTGTGATTCTAATACATCTGATATTTTGGTAGTTGATGAAATCCCTCAGCCGCCACAAGGGGTCTATTCTGTTACCGGTGACGGAGCAGTGTATCTTTATTGGAATGCACCTTACGAAAAAGATATTGCAAGTTTTACAATATGGCGGTCTTTTTTTGCTGATTCTTTGTATACACAAATAGGTGAAGTTAACCCTGATCTTAATTTGGATCAATATGTTTATACCGATACCTCTGTTACGAATGGTGAAACATATTATTATGCTGTTGCAACAGTTGATAATGCAGGGCAGGAATCTGAACAACTTTCTGCAGAAACAGTTTTTGATACTCCACGTCCTCAAGGCACAGCGACACTTTTTGATACTTTAACATTTCCGGCTTTATCTGCTATGTTGTTTGGTGAACCCTCAATTCCGGTTTCATATACGAACAGTGCTGCCGATTTCTTTATCTATGAATTTAATGGAAGTTTATATATAAATGCTGCTGATATAGATACTGATATTCAGGATATGGGTTTTACTTATGATTTTGAGAATATTGGATATGCTCCCGATACTTCTGTTGGTTGGTCAACTCTTGGATATTTTGAATTGATAGAAGGTCATACCTATGTTTTTTGGACTCGCGATAATCATTATGCTAAAGTAAGAGTATTGAGTTTAGCCGCAAGTTCTGTCAATATAGAATGGGCTTTTCAGACAGATACCGGTAATCCTGAACTGGTTCAATCAATTGTAAAAAAAGAGAAACCGGTTCATTCTGCAAATTATTTGAAAAAGAACTTTACTTCTAACTTACAATAAATGAAAGGATAGTGATGTTATGTTACGCAAAATAAAATTACTCGGTATGACGGCTCTTATCGCTGTCATGACAGTTCTGACTGTAAAAGCAGAAATAGCACAAGATTATAATAGCAGTAATAATGACTATAATAATAATTACGGGCAAATTAAAATTGACAGATACCTTGATGTGGAAGTTTGGACTAACCACACTGACAACGAATTTTATGAAGGTGATAATATTGTTTTAAGTTTCAGAGCAAACCGTGACGCTTTTGTTGCGATTTATACCGTAGATTCAAAGGGGAGGGTGAATCTTTTATTCCCATCATCACCGAACGGTAAT
>CAJVYT010000399.1 GCA_913009765.1 uncultured candidate division Zixibacteria bacterium | reverse complement strand
CCACTGCTCTTTTCAACAGCCGCATCGGGTGGTTTGGTTCCAGCTTCTGGCCGCCGAAACCCAGAGCCCTGCTCTCATCTTTAATACAGCATGAAAGGCTTTCGCCTTTCTTCATGACACACCAGCGAAGCGGAGGGGGGAACGGTGAAGCTCTGCGGCGGCTGAACACCAAGCCACCGAGAACGATAGACTTTCAGAAACTGCAAATTCTAAAAACAAAGAGCGATTCAGCCGTCCGCAGCAGAGGTTGGTTCGATGGTTTCTACTCAAACGTCATTTTCTCTAATTCGGGGGAGAGCTTTCCTCCCCACAGGTCCTTGCGCATTACGAGTGCTGATTTTCTAAATGCAAGTTGCGACGGATTGCTGATGAATGCATGTGTACACGTAAGGACGTCGTCTGAGGCAAAAAGAATCATGTTGTGCCATTCAGTTTTTAGCTCATCCAGCAGTTCGTCCCGCGACTGGAAGTTGCGACCGTGCTGATTGAGAAGGGCTTGATGCTTTTCGAAATCCAATGCGCTGTACATCAACAGAATTATACATTTGTAGCGAGTCTCTTTGAACTCCTGTTTCTGGAGGAGCGCAGTATTGCGGCGTTCCCAGAGTATGCGGAAATATGTCCCCAGGACGCCGCCGAGGCCGAGAAGCCCAAGAGCGGAGACTACATTTTCAAATGTCAGATTCATCTTTTATGTTCCATCGAACGCCTGCATCACCTATGCAGACCATGAAGAACAATAACATGCAAATGAAACGATTGGAAACAAGAAAACAATGCAAACCCAAAACGACACCGCTGGTCTGCATTAGGTGCATGCTGTTGTTATACGCTGTTTTATATTAAGTTGGTTCGTGCCTCACATCAACGACGTCATCTGCATCAAATGGTACTTTATCTTGGCCAAGAACATGAACAATTTCTCTTAACCACGCAACAAGAACATTTTTATATTCTGTTCCGTCCTTTAAAACTACAGAGACTTTCTTAAGTGCGTAACTATGCTTTGGAAAATCTTTTACTTTTTCTTGAATATTGATCGGCAAAATTACATGTGACCTATCCTTAACGAGTTCGCGACATTCATCAGCTAGTGATCTGCGAGATATGATGTCAACTTCATTCTCTTGTAATACGACCTGCCAATATATAGAGCCATCGGTCATGTCAATTCTTCCGTAACCTGGGGCCATAGCAAAAGAGCCTTTTTCTTTTGTTACTTCATGCTTTGCAAGTGACATTCTCAATGACTCAATTCTTCGAAATAATCTTTCAGACTGATCAACTGCTTTACGAATACTTTCAACATAATCATCGTCTTCTGCAGCCTTTTCATAAGGTGGCCAGTAAAAAACCTCTGAGCCTGCTAAAGCCATTGCTTCTTTGATTTGCTGTTTTTTCTCTGAAACAAGTGTAGCTCGTGCTGGCTCATCAAGCAATCGAAGTTCCTGCGCAAATCTATAAACTTCTAAGGCTCGTTGACGCCATGTTCTCAATAGTTCATATAGCCCATATACCCACATTTGGCTAAACGCTGAGACTGTCACAGCACTTTCAAGTGGAGTACGTTCTTTTTCCATATACTCAGCTAGAAGTGCAGTTTCCCAATCTGATAAATGTGCATCGACCAAATCAATATTCATGGCCTGCATCCTGAGATATAAGTCTTCTAAGACAGGTAAAGACTCTAAGACATCACGAATACGAATTGCTTCATATTGTTCTTGATCTTCTTTTTCCATTTTTTAATTCGTATAACGGCGCTAATCAGCCGCGCGGCTTTTTGCGTCGGCTGAATTAGCATGGTTATGTATCTTTTTGTTTTTTAAACTTACAGCATTGGTTGTGAGCCTGTAATAACAAAGAAAGATGCTATCGTTTAATGTCACTCTGATAGCCTTGAGGGGATCCCACTTGGCTACCATAAGAAGCTTATATCGTTAAAACCAAAACAAATACCGATTGTTAAACTGTAACATCATCATGGTCTGTACTTGTGATAATATCATGCCATTCTTTAATTTCTTTCTCCATTGTTGCTATCTTTTGTCTGTAAACATCAAGAGTGTCTTTACCTAACATTAAGTGTACTGGGGGGTGATTGGAGTTGGCAAGCATTATAAACGCCTGAGACAGTTTTTCAGCACTTCCTGGCTGCTTCTTGTTAACCAGCGTCATTTGACCCCGCATTTCTCCGGCAGTTTCAGCATAATCTGCAATAATATTCTTGGAAGTTGTCAAAGAAGAACTATCCAAAAAATCTGTTCTGAAAAAACCAGGCTCGACGGCAGTGGCATGAATACCTAATGGTGCCAGCTCTGACGCCATAGATTCAGTAATGCCCTCCACTGCAAATTTAGTTGAACAGTACAATCCCCATCCAGTAAACCCTGCTAATCCGCCAACCGAAGAAAGGTTTATGATATGACCGGATCGCTGTTTACGCATATGTGGCAGGACTTCCCTGGTGACATTCAATAGTCCGAAAACGTTGGTCTCATAATTCTGTCTTATTTCTTCATTCGATACTTCTTCAACGGCACCTAATAATCCATAGCCTGCATTGTTCACCAGTACATCAATACTTCCGAATTTGTCTAACGCATTCTTTACAGATCTCTCCACAAGATTTTTATCGTTCACATCGAGGAGAGTCACAAAGAGTTTTTCATCATTGTCCAATTGTTTTAAAAGCAGCTCTGGTTTACTTCGGACTGTCGCTACAACTTTGTCACCGGTTTTCAAAACTGCTTTTGCAATTTCAAAACCAAATCCTCTTGATGCGCCGGTTATGAACCACACTTTTGTCTTATTCATGCTATTATCTCCTTTTGTTTTAACGAATAACTGATGTTAGGATAATAGCACTTCCTGAAAGATCGAGTTATTCTGTGCGGCTCAAAATATTTGCTTATTTAGCTCAAATTATTTCTCTGTGATGAAGGGGAATGACCATAATAGGATTTGTATACTTTTGAAAAATGAGACAAATTCTCAAAGCCAGTGGCGTAACACACATCTGTAACTGATATTTCAGTATTGGCGAGTAGTTCTTTTGCTTTTTTCAAACGACGTTTTTGAAGCCAGCGGGATGGTGGAATATTATAAATGGCCTGAAAATCTCTTTTGAAACTTGAGAGACTCCGACCAGATAAATACGCAAGATCATTTATTGAGACAGGATTCATGAAATTTTCTTCAAGCACCTGACTTATGTCATTACGAACTTGCTGTTTTAGATGTAAAAGTTGCAGAAGAAGTTTTTGATCCATGTTGTCGATTCCGTAAAGAACTTCAAGCATTTTCAGTTTAATCAGTCCGGCATCAATTTTGTCGGGCTCACTAAAATAAGGGATTAGCGACTGAACAAATCCAAGCAGTCGCGGGTTCACATTTCTTACTGATATAGATGATAATTCATCGGAACTTTGTACCGGAACATCGACTTTTTTAATAAATTCTTTTATCAAGTCATCTTTCAAAAAAAACATCATTCCTTCAAAAAGATTATCATTTTCCGGGTCACCGGATTTATCGTACTCAACCACGATGGCTTTTTTCAGCAGCAGCACCTGATTTTTACCAAGAGTATATACTTGTTCTCCATAGCGAACAACATATGTCCCCTGCAATACGAATAATAATAAATGTTCTTTTAAAAACATTGAACCTGTCTTACCAGTGACATGTGTACATGATTCAACAACAGTAAAACCGTCCAATACCAATGAACGCTGAAGATAAGGTGCCGCATGCATGCCTTCGGGAACTTTGATAGGTTTACTAACCATATTTACGAATATTCCTTTCTGGGCATATTTTTTTATAAAGTTCTGTAAACATAACAAGTTAGTATATAGTTTTCTGTATAATAGCAAAATCACCATTAAAAAAACGGCCAACCATAAAAGTCAACAGGCAGGGGCAACAGATTTTTCATGGTTTCTATGCACTTACTATATTTAAACAGTTGCATATCACCCGTTTTGTAATGATATGCAGAAAACTGGATATCTACCATGCTTGATATTTTTCCTGACAGTTCACG
>CAJVYT010000398.1 GCA_913009765.1 uncultured candidate division Zixibacteria bacterium | reverse complement strand
CCTGGGGAAAATCAAAACCCCGCACATCGCCCTTATGAAACCTAATGCCCGATGCTTCAGCAAGATGAGGATGCCGGGTCTTAAAGGAATCGGGACTGCGGCTTAACACGACCATCTGAGCGTCCAGCTTCAATTGATCATTCGCCCATGCAAAACTTTCCAGTAACCATTTTCCAAAAAAGCCGGTTCCACCAGTGATAAAAACCTTCTTCTCCCGCAAACCTTCCCATAATGGCTTAGTGTGTTCAAGGATATGATCTAAATCTTGCGATAGAAAATTATTGGTTTCCATGCTCAATGACCCATGATCAATCATAAATTGATTATTCAATCGTAACCAGTCTTGGTAGGGATATACGTCAAGACTTCAGTCGTTTTTCGATCATGGCAATTCTGGATTCATCTTCGGCTTTAATGCCGGAGTAATACCTTCTCTTGCTCTTCAGCCATAGGAGTTCAAATTCGACTGCTTTTAATATCGCAGGCTCTCCATATTTCACAGAAGATGCGGGAAAAACAACTTTTCGGGTTTCAAACTTATCCAATACTCTGTTTTCGTTCATTTTTTTTATAACAGGAAGCGCTTCTATGGAAATCCCGCCTCCCATACCTGTTTTCAACCCTTTGGCCTTAGCTTTTTTGAACACCACATCGCATATATCAAATACTTCTCTTGAGGTATTAATCGCATCTCTTCTAAGATTCATAGAACCTGTCAAATCAACCCGCCCAACAGTAACGCCGGACAAGAGTGACATGTCAGGTAATGCAAGCATTTCATCGAAATTATCATATCCGGTGATGGTCTCCAAATTAAATGCAAATTCTATATCTTCAGCGTTATCTTCAGGAACCATATTTTTGATTAAATTGATGAACTTAGACAACGCGTATGGGGTCTCACCCATCGGCGCAACTATTCCTTTTACGCCAATCGCAAGACCATTATAGACGTCGGTAACAGCTTCAACACCACCGATTTTCAGGATAATAGGCAATCCAACAGTGGTGGTAACATCTTTGAGACGCATTAGTTCTTCCATACGGCTTCCCTCGGCTTCGAACTCAGCCTTAATTTCAAAAACGCCGTATTTCTCTTTTAGCTCTCTCAACACAACGATCATTTTTCTTTCAAGAATGTTCATAACTTGTCTCTCTGTTTATTAAAAATAAGAACCCCAACTCTTTCATTTCTGTCATAAAAATTAGTTTAAATATTTTGGAGTCGTCAATTTTTTTTACTATTAACACTCCATTCTATTTAAATAGCAGATTCTTTACATAATCAAGCGTTGAGAGAAACTCTTCCTCAGTAACATTGTCAACCTTAATGAGCCGAAATTCACTGTCAGGAATGATTACTGTAAGGTCCTTCCCGATACGTTTTTTGTCACTTTTTATGCAGCTTAAAAGCGCATCATGGTCGAAGTGCTCCTCCCGCAGATTAATTGGTATATTGCAAACATTAAGCTCCCTTGTCACCTTCCTGAAAACATCTTTCTTGAGCATGCCGCGGCGCAAGGATAATGCATTAGCAAAGATCATCCCGATATTAATTGCAATACCATGAGGTACATAATAATCAGACGTCGTTTCCAATGCATGGCCAAAGCAATGCCCATAGTTCAACAAGTTTCTCCGGCCATGGTCAAACTCGTCATTTTCCATGTAGGAAATTTTCACCTTAAGACCATCATGAATTAGATCAAGAGCAAATTCCTTATCTTTCTTACAGCGCTCAATTACATGGACAACAGCATCAATATCCTTCGGATACACCTCTTTCATTAGCTGTAGTTTGATTGCCTCACCAATCCCGCTGAAAAAATCATCTTTTGTTAGTGTTTGGAGGAATTTCGTATTGATATAAATTTGTGATGGTGGATAAAATGTACCTACTAAGTTTTTGAACGATTTAAAATTCAGAGAGGTTTTGCTGCCGATACAGCTGTCGGTCTGAGCCAGGAATGTGGTTGGTACGAAAATCCAGCGAACGCCACGATAAAGAGTCGATGCAGCAAATCCTGTAACATCCTGCGTGATGCCACCGCCAATGGAAATGATTGTAATATTTCTTTTTGCCTGGCTCCTGGTCAGATATTCATAAATTTCTGTAACATATTCAAGGTTTTTCTTTTTTTCCACTGCATCAAAAAGAAAAGTCCTATCTTTTTCAAAATGGGACGTAATATCACTTTTGTAAAGGTCATAGACGTTCCTGTCTATAATAAGTAGCTGGTTCTTTATACCTCCCAGTTTTTCTAGAAACGAGAAATCTTCCTCAAAAAAAACGTCGTAGTCACCAAGTCTGGATTTGATATGTAGCTGATTCATGCCAGAAAACCTCCGTCAATTACTAAGACCTGCCCAGTGATATAACTATTTTCATCCGAAATAAGAAATTTTATGAATTTTGCTATTTCCTCCGGCTCGGCAAACCGAGCGAGTGGAATAGTTTTTTTGATGATTTCCTGTTCATGAGGAGGAACATTTTTTTGCGTCAGCTCTGTATTAACATAGCCAGGACATACTGAATTCACCAGGATATTATATCCGCCAAGCTCCCGACTCAATGCCTTCGTGATACCATTGAGACCAAATTTTGTCATAGAATAAAGTGTTCTTAACTCTTTCGACTGGATGCCCCAGATGGAACTGATGTTAACGATGCGCCCAAGCATACGCGATTTCATATGTGGCACTATTTTTCTGATGAGTCTAAGCGGTGCTTCCAGGTTTACCGATATCATTTGATGGAGTGAATTGTCGTCTATTTCATCCACAGCCTCAAGGATATTAATCCCTGCGTTATTGATCAAGATATCTATACCAGGAACTTTCTGCAAATAGCGCTCGATCGATTCAGGTTTGTCAAGGCACATCTCCTGTCGCGTCGGTGCCAATATCGTATACTGCCCAGTACCTGACAGCACGTCATGGATAGACTTGCCGATGCCCCTGCTTGCGCCGGTTATAAGCACCGTTTTTTTTGTTGCGTCCATTTCTCTCCTTATCCTTGATGTTTAAAATCGACTACTCCTCCTCCATCATAGGGATAATCATGTTCTGTTTGAACTCTTCCCGATCCAGAAATGGAAACATATCTTCAAGCGGCTTTGAGACGATACGACCGTTAGGCATTTTCTGGGAAGAGAGTTTTGGTGAAAATATGTAATCGGGTGTAAGCACCACTTCGCATAGAAAAGGCCCTTCGTAGTCCAACACTTGTTTGATTTTTTTTTCCATATCTTTGTGGGTTGCAATCTTCATAGTCTGAAGCCCATACGCTGCGGCCACCCTTGTAAAGTTGGGCAGACTTACACCGGACATTCGGTCACAACCGACGTGATGGCCGCCAAAAAAGGAATCCTGGGTCTGGCGGATGGAGATATAGCCCTGATTGTTCAGGACAAAAATTTTAAGCGGTAGATTGTGATGTGTTACCGTCTGAAGTTCCTGTATATTCATCTGCAAACTACCATCACCAGCAATGCAAGCGACCTTTCTTCCTGATGCAAAACATGCACCTATCGCCGCTGGAAGATCATATCCCATTGCAGCGCAGCCGGAATTCCAGAAAATCCTTTGATTTTTTTTCACGATCCCAGCCTGAAACATCACGACACATGCGCTACCATTGCCGGTAACTACAATAGTATTACTGTTTATCTGTTCAGTTAGTATTTTTATAAAATGGTAAGGATGAACCTTATCATTCCATTGGCTATATTCTGGTAAAACAGCCGGGTATTTTTTTTTACGATCCCTGCACCATTCGAGCCATTTCTCCCATTGGGGAAGCTGTTCGGTATCCACCTGTTTGTGCATTTCACGCAAAAAATCACCCGCATCAGCATGCACGGCAATGTCCGGCTTGAAGGTTGGCTTGTTAAGTTCTGCCTCGTCTATATCCACTATAACTTTTTTAGCGGCTCGGGCGTAGGCCTGCCAGAAATAACTCACCTGCCTGACATTATTCCTTGTGCCAATGGAAAGAAGTAGATCGGCATTTTGTATGGCAAAGTTGCCTGGGCGGCTTCCGAGCGTACCGAT
>CAJVYT010000397.1 GCA_913009765.1 uncultured candidate division Zixibacteria bacterium | reverse complement strand
TAACTTGTGAGCACGTTCTGTCTGCATCATGATCTCGTATCACTACGTTTGTCTGTCTTAGATCTAGTTTTACATGCATTCATATTTTTTTTTTTTTCAAGCAGAAGACGGCATACGAGATATATCAGTGTGACTGGAGTTCAGACGTGTGCTCTTCCGATCTCGCAGCAGTACTCCGCCGCCGGAAAGTTTGCGGTCGCTATGCCAGCCGATGATATTGTTGTCAGCAAGATTACAACTGGCGCTTATCAGGTTTATCTGCCCAACTTCAACTTCTTGCAGATACCTGCGAAGAGCGGCGAGATCGGAAGAGCGTCGTGTAGGGAAAGAGTGTAGATCTCGGTGGTCGCCGTATCATTAAAAAAAAAAAAAATAAAATAATAAATAATGGACTTTATAACAATTGCATGAACCAGATTTTGCTATGGCATGTATCCTGCTGATCAGCTTCACTGGCAGGATAAACCCCATGTACGCAAAACAGGTTATGCGGGCGTTGTGTGGAGCAACAAGAGGGTGATAAATGTACTTAGACTACTAAAATTCCCCAAGTGTTACTTTTGGTGAGTCGTAATGTGGTAGAATAGTAATGATTATTTAAACTAAGAACAAAGGAGGAACGATAAAATGTCCCCGAGGAGCGGGAGATCAGGTATAATGCTGAAAACGAAAGTTTGAAGCAGCAGGTTACTGTTCGTCATTTTTAATGATCTACGAGATCGTAAAGGAGAATGAAGAACCGTGACCGAAGCATTCAATGACCTGAGAGGTCGAATAGGAGAATGGTACTGATCCACCGTATAGGCTCTGCTTCGAACAAAAATCAGGAGGGCAAGAAGATGAGAGTAAGTGTGGGAGTAGATCTGCACAAGAGTCAGTTTACGGTATATTACCGGTATGAGGGGACGGATGAAGGGATGTTTAAGAAATACAGTACACAGAAATACGGGTACAAAGAGTTTTTAGGTACGCTGCGAGGGTATAAGAGTAAAGGGGTTAAGATCAAGGTAGCAGTAGAATCGACAGGGAATGCGAGGTATTTCAAGAATGCAGTAGAGAGGGAAGGGATTAAAGTAACAGTTATTAACACTTTAAAGTTTAAGGTAGTGAATGAATCTGTGAAGAAAACGGACAAGCGTGATGCTAAAACAATAGCGGAATTTCTTGAGAAAGATATGTTACCTGAATCCAAATTATGCTCAGAGAAGAGTGAAGCTATAAGACGTGTATTAAAATCACGTAAGTCTTTAGTAAGGACTATAGTATCGATAAAGAATCAGGTACATGGATTATTGTTAGGATATGGAATAGAGAGCAGGAAAGATGATTTGCAGAGCGTAAAGAAACGCCGGCAAATCATAAACGTTCTCGCAGAACACGGATATGCCGACGCGACGGTAAAACCGTTATTAGAAATAATAGACAGGCTATCAGAAGAAGTCAAGAAGTTGGAAAAGGTATTGATAGAATTGGTAAAAGAAGACAGGGCTGTAGAGATAGTGATGAGTATTCCTGGGGCAGGGATAATTTCAGCATCGACGATAAGTGCATATGTTGATGATATAAATAGATTTAGGAGTTATAAAGAGTTTTCATCGTATGCGGGATTAGCACCGTGGGTACAGACTTCTAATACTACAGAGCATTATGGAAAGATTACAAAGAGAGGGCCAGAACCGTTACGTACAGCGTTAGTGCAGATAGTATTGGGAATGGTACGGAGTCGTAGAACAAATGAATACAGGATAATGAAGAGATATAAGAATATGAAAAGTCATAAAGGATCAGGCAAGACTATAGTAGCTACGGCAAGGAAATTGAGCAAGATTATCTGGTATATGCTTAAAAATGATACACTATTTGATCCGTTTAGAATGACGGATCCTAAGATACAACGAATAGTAGATGAGATGAGGAAAGAAACTATAGAGTTAGAAAATATTCCGGCATAGCTGGAATAAAAATATGAAGACTGAGTCTAATTCTCGGTTGACATTTTATAGGAGTTTAATTATGGATAAACCTAATATAATTATTGTATTTACCGATCAACAAAGATGGGACTCCACAGGAGTTAATGGAAACCCGCTTGGATTAACTCCAAATTTCGATTATATGGCTAAAACAGGGACCCATTTCAATAACAGCTTTACCTGTCAGCCTGTCTGTGGTCCGGCCCGGTCAAGTTTGCAGACCGGGCTGTACCCCACTAACACAGGCATTTGGAAAAATGGCCTGGCTTTAAAGGAAGATGCAGAGACTTTGGCTCATTTATTTAACAATGCAGGTTATAAAACAGGGTATATCGGAAAATGGCATCTTTACGGCGGTTACCGCGGAACAACTGATTGGAAACAGGAACCTGTATCAGAAGAAAAAAGAGGAGGATATAAATACTGGCTGGGGGCAGAACTGCCCGAGTTTGTTTCCGATGCTTTTCATCCAATACTGTTTAACGGGAAAAATGAAGCAGTCAGGCTCCCGGGCTATCGTGTCGATGCCTATACCGATGCAGCCATCAACTTTGTGAATAGAAATAAGAATAATCCTTTTCTGCTCTTTCTATCTATATTCGAACCTCACCATCAGAATAATACTGATTCTTTTGTTTCCCCGGGAGGATATGATAAAATGTATGAAGGGCGCTGGATTCCTCCCGATCTTCAAGGTAAGGGGAGTACAGCATATTATCAGCTTGGGGGTTACTGGGGGACAATAAAAAGGATAGATGAGGCTTTAGGAAGATTATTGGATACACTTACAAGTCTGGATATTAGAGAAAATACGATTGTCTTTTTTACTTCGGATCATGGCAACCACTTTAAAACGAGGAACAGTGAATATAAAAGAAGCTGCCACGAAAGTTCAATACATATCCCATTTGCTGCTATCGGTCCTGGTTTTAACGGCGGCGGCCTGGTAAAGAATCTTGTCAGTCTTATAGACATTCCCCCTACAGTTTTAGACTCTGCCGGAATTAAGATTCCGGATTATATGGAAGGACATTCAGTACTGCCTCTTGTTAAAAATGAGAAAGTTGAGTGGCAGGATGATGTATATATTCAGATCAGCGAAGATAAGGTCTCAAGAGCAGTCAGAACCAAAAGGTGGAAATACGCTGTTACAGCATTTGGTATCGATGGAAACAGCCGGCCTGATGCTGAAGAATATACAGAAGAATTCCTTTATGATTTGAAGGCTGATCAATATGAACAAGATAATCTTATAGCACATCCCGCTTATTCTGAAGTTAGAAAAGTTATGCGGGAACACCTGTTAAAAAGAATGGAAACCATAGAGGGTAAAAGAGTAAAAATATTATCAGCACAGGAAAAAAAGACAACTGATCAAAGAGTTGTGTTCGGGAATGAACTTTATGAATAGAGATTTAGTCGTTTATTAGAAAAGTCAGATTAAAAGTTATTCATGTTATTTTTCCTCCACAAAAACAGGGCTTTCTGTTAAGGTTATTAAAACTTTTCCATTACTTATCGATTTAGTTTCCGTATTAAAGAAATCAGGATAATCATTCCAGGCAACCCAAACGGGTTTGCCCTTCTTTCTATATTTGATAACGTAGATTCTGTCCGGTTCCTGAATTCTCCGGATATTATCCCAATCAGAGCCTTCTAACTTCTCTGTCATTAATTTATAAGAGTAATAAGCGAGTTTCTTTTCAGTGCTTCCGCTTACAACAGGATGTCTTATTAGTCCGCACCTGTTGAACATGAAATCAAACCAGGGTCCTTCAGTCAATTTGTTCCAGAATATCTTTTTTACGCCTTTAGATAACGCCAAAACATATGTCTTAATCAAAGCCTGTGCGTGTTGTTTCTCGGTTATCATTCTATATTTTTCCGGTAGTTTCCGAATCTCCCTTTTGTTTATACCATCGGTAGTAAAAAGCATTGTTTCTGTTATCCAAATATCTACATTAAGATCGGAAGAGCACACGTCTGAACTCCAGTCACACTGATATACCTCGTATGCCGTCTTCTGCTGGAAAAAAAAAAAAAAAACTAAAAAAGAAAAAAAAAAAGAAGAAAAACATCT
>CAJVYT010000396.1 GCA_913009765.1 uncultured candidate division Zixibacteria bacterium | reverse complement strand
TGATTCGCTATGAGAAGGCATGTGAGAAGGATAGAGAGGCTATTAAATTAAGCCAGCAGCGAAAGACTAAAGCGATTGAATGGGCACATAAGACATTGGTTAGTTTGATGAGTCCACAATGAAAAAAAGGGGTCGCGTCTCAAGAGCCTGTTGAAATACGCAGCACCTTGTTCGGTGTTTATTTCCGGAAGGACATATTCAATTTTACCATTTTTCCATATCGGTATTTTCAAATTATTTTTCCGGGCATTTTCTGCTACTTTTTTTGTCGCCCTTTGTAATGCCTTTAGTCCTAATATGGCATATTTATTATGTTTTCTCATAACGTCACCTCCGACTGATCTATAATTACCGGCTTACTGCCAGATGTATCAAACACAATCCATACATCTGCCAATGACTTATATATCGTTTGAAAGTTAATCCAGCTTCTTTCAAAACGACGTTTGATGTCTTCAGAGGGAATATTGTGTCCACCTTGAGATACTCTCAATTTTACACGTTCAATTGCCAGATCCACTGATGCCAATTTTAAAAAGTATATAATAATCTTATAATCTTTTACCTTCATCTCTCTGATTTTTTTAATGTGCGTTCTACCGCTGAGTGTTGTTTCAAAAGCAAAAGATTCTTTTTTTCTAATGCATTTGTCAATCTGATGAATCATCAATTTTGCGGCTTTAATTACGGCCTTATCCGGCCGAAATGGAGCCAATCCTTGAGCTATCAAATCGGCGTTTACGAAATTGAAACATTCAGCTTCAACTGGAAGAAATTCTTTCGCAAAAGTTGTTTTTCCTGCCCCATTTGGACCAGCTATGATATAGCATATCTTTTTCATCTACCTATTTTCATAAATTTTGATACTTTGACACCGAGCCGAGCATTGTTTTTATGCATATATTATATTTTTAGCATAAATACTGTTGTATGTCAAGAACCGGAATCATACTTAGATAATGAACTATAGAGAAGAGGGGCTTTATCAACAGCCTGCAAAGACACGACCCCGAGGTACAAGATTGCTTGATTTACCGGAAAATAGAAATATGTTCCTATTTCCACCTCGTAGGTGGAAACAAAAGGGTGGATGGTGAGTTTAGTTATTTTTTTGAGAAGTATTGAGATATTTTTGAAAGGGGTTTTAATAAAAATTTATCACTTATAACACTTATAGTATTCTAATTTTTCATTTTTTCAACAACTATAGATAAATTTTCTGAAAAGAGTAAAGTCCTGACCCGCTTGTGTTTCCACTGATTTTGTTGAAAAAAGATTTGAGAAAAGCTGCAAAACCGCTTGACTTTAATATGGAACATTGCGAGCGAAGAGCGGCAATCTCAGCTTCTTATGTATCACAGGCATCCTGCCTGTAGGTTTAAATCAGGGAGTTTTGTCAAATGCAAAGACACGACCCCGTAAAATACTATAGTGTGGCCAGACGGTCCAATGTATCGGGATATTTCTTAGCCATCAGAATTAATGCGGCAGCTTGTTTACTTGGTTTTGCACGCCCCTGTTCCCAGTTTTCAACTGTTCTAGGTGAGACTCGCAAGCGATATGCAAATACAGCTTGGGAAAGATGAATCTTATTCCGAATATCCCGTATCATATTGGGAGTAATGTCAGCCAAAGGTTTTTTATCAATCTTGTATGTGCGCAGCGTGATTTTATCTTGCTCACGCTCATATTGACTTGCTTCATTGATTACACTTTTTAACTCATCAAACAGCTTACGTTTGATCATCATTCCACCTCCTTACTAATTTTTTAAGTACCGATCTCTCTTTTACAGTCAGATCGATAACCTCATTCTTAGCATATAAAGTCATCATAAAAATCTGATTATCTTTTGTACGCCAGTAATAAATTATACGAATTCCTCCACGCTTACCATGCCCTCTATCTGCCCAGCGAAGTTTTCTTAAACCTCCTGTACCTTGTATAATATTACCTGCATTAGGTTGATCTTGAATAAATATTTGTAACTTGCTATAACTTGAGTCTGTTAGATATTTTGGTAAAAGGCGAGTAAAAATCGAGGATTCAACAAACACCATAAACATATCATACGCTTTATGCGTATAATTGTCAAGTTAAGTTGCAATAATCATAATTGTAACATCTTGGGGTCGCGTCTTTGGAGGTTGTTGAAAAACTCCTATGTGTCGTTGCGAGCACCGAAAGGTGCGTGACAATCCCTTTATTGTCAACGTTTTTTGAGATTGCTTCGCTTCGCTCGCAATGACCTTCCTTCTTTTGTCACTGCGAGGCCGCAGGCAGGATGCCTATGATACATTGAGACTGCTTCGGCCTTTGGCCTCGCAGTGACAGAAAACAGAGGTCCTTGCCTTGAAATTTCCCCTCCGTCATTGCGAGCGAAGCGAAGCAATCTCAGTTTCTTCAGTGTATCACAGGCATCCTGCCTGCAGGTTTAAATCAGGGAGTTTTGTCAAATGCAAAGACACGACCCCAAGGTACAAAAAGTCAGAAAAATCACAAATGATACTTGACATTATTGAATTCTACTGATATGTTGTTATGCAAAAGATTACCGTGCGCTTATTTGGATGAATTATGTTAACTATTTATGTTATATTAACTAATTATGTTAACTATCTATAGAATTTTGTTTAATTCTATTGACCTTTTGTCACTGCGAGGCCGAAGGCCGAAGCAGTCTCATTAGAAAAAGGGGGAGATGTGCAGGAGTTTTTATCTACACAGCGGCAACAAAGATTATTTAAACAAGTAAGATTCGAGAGGAGGTTTTTGTATGATACATAATAGATTAAAGCTGACCGTTCTGGTTGGTTTTATGCTGGCGTTTGCGGCAATTCCCTCATATGCCCAAAAAGAAAACAGAGTATTTGTTAAACAGATAGAGGTGGTCGGCAATACTGTTCTGAACTCCAAAGAGATCAAAGCCGTCGTCTCTCCTTATGAAGGCAAACGCCTTACATTTTCTCAAATGCGCAATATAGCCTCCCTGATAACCAAAAGGTATCACGACAAAGGCTATATACTATCCAAAGCTTATCTGCCCCGTCAGAAGATGGCCGGTCATATTTTAAAGATAGCCGTGCTTGAGGCAAGAGCCGGAAAACTTACGATAACGGGAAAACATCACTACTATTCCGATAAGTTTATCAGGAAATATTTCGAGCCTTTACTGAACGATAAGGCATTCAATCAGCACGATCTGGAAAGAGCGGTGCTTCTTTTGAATGATTATCCGAAACTGAAAGTCAAAGTAAACCTGAAAAAGGGCGCAGCGCCCGATACCACCGATCTCGTTGTGGCAGCCAACAACAGCATTCCGGTTTCTGCAATTCTGGATTACAACAACTTCGGTTCGAAATATACAAGCAAAAACAGATTCGGAGCAACATTCAATATAGGCAGCCTTGCCGTTCCGGGTTCTATGCTGTCGATGAGAGCAATAGTGGGGAACAAATACGACAGTATGCATTTCGGAAGGATCTCCTACAGTGTGCCTCTCGGCGTTAGAGGATTCAGGACAGGCGTTTATTACGGAACAGGCAACTATGCCGTAGGCAAGGATCTTGAAGTTCTCAATATCAAAGGCACCTCCACCAACTACGGCATATACGCAAGCTATCCGTTCATAAAAGAGATTGCGAGCAATCTTACCGGGAAAGCCGGTTTCGATGTAATAAATACAAAAAATACCATGCTCGGTCAGACAACAAGCAAAGACAGGATCAGAACATTAAATCTAAGCGTAAACTATGATATTATCACCGCATACAGTAGAAACTTTTTAAACTTTCAAATCACTCAGGGTCTCGGAAATGTCTTAGGTGGCATGTCTAACAACGACCCTTATGCAAGCCGGGTATCTGCCGACAGCGCTTTTACCAAGTTTAACTTAAATCTGATGTATCTTCAAAAGATATCGACGCCGGTATTTCTGCTGCTGAAGGTCAGCGGTCAGTATTCTCCAAGCAACCTGATCTCTTATGAGCAGTTCTATATCGGAGGAGCCGATTCGGTCAGAGGTTTTCCGCAGTCCGAATACGGCGGAGACAGCGG
>CAJVYT010000395.1 GCA_913009765.1 uncultured candidate division Zixibacteria bacterium | reverse complement strand
TTTCAGACGTGTAATCTCAGCAGCCGACCAAGCTTTTGCTCCAGCTCTTACTGCAGCTTTTTTAGGAGCAGCTTTACGGGTTGTTCTTTTGGCTGCTTTTTTAGGGGCAGCTTTACGAGCCGGTTTCCGTTTTGGAGCGGCTTTTTTCTTGGTTGTTTTTTTTGTTGCTTTACGCATTGGATGTTACTCCGTTAAAATGGTTTATGGTTTTATTAATTTAATTTACATCATGAACCTATTTTACAATTTAACGTGGATTAAATATCTAATTTTAAATCATTTGTCAAATAAAAACATTTTAGAAAAAAAATTAAATAAATACTTATTTTTTAATTTTTTGTGTTATCAGGTTTGTTTTGCACAAAATCAAGAGCCATTGCGGCTGCTTTTTGCTCGGCTTCTTTTTTGGTATGACCTATACCGGAACCGATTTTAGTACTGTTTACCGAGACAATAATGGCAAATTGTTTATCATGGTCAGGACCTGTTTCAGATTCTACTTCATAATACGGCATCCCCTCTCCACGAGACTGCATAAGTTCTAATAGCTCCCCTTTAAAGTTTTTTTGAGCTTTATCGGATAGTATCTCCTGTTTGTGGGCATAAATAAGTCGGGTTATAACATCAAAAGATGCAGGCAGTCCTCCATCTAAGTAGACAGCTCCAATAATAGATTCAAACGCATCGGAAATAATTGAAGGTCGCATTCTACCTCCAAGTTTATCTTCTTCAGGCGAAATTCTGAGATATTGATTAAGTCCACTACTTTTCCCGACATTTGCAAGAGTAGTTTCGTTGACCAACATTGCTTTAATTTTGGTAAGCTGCCCTTCACGTAAATCAGGGTGGTCCTTATAAAGTAAATCGGCGATTACCAGTCCTAAGACTGAATCGCCGAGATATTCGAGACGTTCATTTGATTCGCGATAATGTAGTTTGTCTGTTGGTTTATAAAATGACCGATGAGTCAAAGCTAAGAGCAAAATATCAAGATTACGGAAATGGTATCCGGTGATGTTCTGAACTGCTTTAAGTGAAACTCTATCATTTTCTGAGTATTGAGAACCTTGCTTTTTAAACAGCTTTGTCCACAACCCCATAAACTATCAACCTTCAAACTTACTTGCGATTAATGAAACATTGTGTCCCCCAAACCCAAAAGAGTTTGAAAGGATATGTGAAACTTTTGCATTTCTGACGCCTTCCGAGACATAATCAAGGTCACATTCGGGATCAGGATTATCTAAATTTATCGTAGGATGTACTTGTTGTGTTTCAATAGATTTCAGACTTGCAATAAATTCTAAAGCACCGGCAGCACCTAAAAGGTGTCCAATCATTGATTTTGTCGAATTGATTGGAATCTTATACGCATGTTCGCCTAACATCGCCTTGAGAGCTTTTGTTTCGGCAATATCGCCAAGACCTGTTGCGGTGCCATGTGTATTGACATAATCAATCTGTTCCGGTTTAAGATTGGCATGTTCTAAAGCAAGTTCAATTGCTTTTTTGGCACCCCGTCCTTCAGGATGAGGTGCAGTCATGTGGTACGCATCACCGGTCATACCGCTTCCGGTAAACTCGGCATAAATTTTAGCACCACGAGCTTGAGCATGCTCAAGTGATTCCATAATAAGCATACCTGAACCTTCACCCATCACAAAACCGTCACGATCTTTGTCAAAAGGTCGTGAGGCGGCGGTCGGATTGTCATTACGGGTAGAAAGAGCTCTTGCACTACAAAATCCTGCCAGAGAACTCGGCACCAAAGTCGCTTCGGCACCTCCAGAAATCATAACATCCGCTTCACCACGCTGAATAATATAATATGCATCGGTTATAGCGTGCGATGATGACGCACACGCTGAAACAGTGGCATAGTTAGGACCTCTAAAGCCAAAACGGATTGATACCAACCCGGGACACATATCGATAATCATCATCGGAATAAAGAATGGTGATACCTTACCAGGACCGCCTTTGAGCAATTTGCTGTGCTGATCTTCAAATGTAGAGATACCTCCAATGCCGGAACCAATAACAACCCCGCATCTGTCAAGGTCTAAGGATTCCAAATCAAGATTAGAATCTTTAACCGCTTGGTCAGATGCTGCGATTGCATATTGTTCAGACAAATCCATTCGTCTTGCAGCTTTTTTTTCAATATACTCGGTAGGATCAAAATTTTTCACTTCCCCAGCAATTTTTGCAGAGAAATTGGTCACATCAAAACGAGTGACGAGATCAATTCCTGATTTACCGGAAGTAAGTGAACTCCAATATTCATCAACAGAATTGCCGACCGGTGATATGACACCTAAGCCTGTTATAACTACTCTTTTATCCATAAAAAAGTTCTTCCTGTACTTATTTATTCGGATTTAGCATTTCCATTGATATAGTTGATAGCATCGCCAACAGAAGCAATTTTTTCCGCATCTTCATCAGGGATTTCAACAGAAAATTCTTCTTCTAAAGCCATTACTAATTCAACAGTATCAAGAGAGTCAGCACCTAAATCTTCAACAAATTTAGCACCTTCGGTAACCTGAGCTACTTCGACACCAAGTTGTTCAACGATGATATTTTTTACTCTTTCTTCAACAGACATTTTGTTTCTCCTTACTTACGTATAGTTATTTAATTTATAGTCAATCCGCCGTCAACAGTCAGAACCTGTCCGGTGATATATGATGCTTCATCTGAACTTAAAAAAGTAACAGCAGCAGCTATATCCTCGGGGGTTCCGGCTCGTTTTACTAACAATTTTGACAAAAATGCTTCTTTTGCCTCTTTAGGTAAATTTTCAGTCATATCAGTTGCTATAAATCCCGGGGCAACTGCATTTACAGTAATACCTCTAGCACCAAGTTCTTTTGCGGTTGATTTTGTCAAACCAATTAATCCTGCTTTAGAGGCGGCATAATTTGCCTGTCCGACATTTCCGGTAAGCCCAACCACAGAACTAATATTGACAATCCGCCCATATCTTTGTTTCATCATCAACTTGGCAGCAGATTTTGTGACAAGAAAAGCACCTTTGAGATTGATGTCAAGTACCATATCCCAATCTTTTTCATGCATACGAATCAAAAGAGTGTCACGGGTAATACCGGCATTATTTACAACAATATCAATTTGTCCGAATTCTTTTTTTGTTTTCTCAAAAAGGTTTTCGACATCCTCTGAACTGGTAACATTTGCTTTGAGTCCAATAGCAGAACCGCCTATTTCTCCGGCAACAGTTTCCGCTTGTTCTTGGTCAATATCCGAAATGACCAAATTTGCCCCAAGCGATGCAAACCGCTCAGCAACAACTCGTCCAATTCCTCTGGCAGAGCCTGTTACAATTACTGTTTTTTTTGTAAAATCCATTTATCTAAAACTTTCTTTTACGGTTAAAGTTTCGATATCATCAAGAGTGTCAAGATTTATCATTTTCTCAGGTCGTAATTCTCTTTTGGCAAGTCCACTTAACACTTTTCCCGGACCGATTTCATATACGGTAGTAACATTATTTTCAACTAAGAAAGCCATGGTTTGAGCCCATCGTACCGGAGCTGTTATTTGTTCTATCAGTAACTTCTTTATTTCATCGCCGGTTCCAACAGCTTTTGCGGTAACATTTGCAATAACCGGTTTCTTGGGGTCTGATATTGTAACAGAATTAAGATATTCTTCCATACCGATTTTAGCAGATTCCATAAGTGGAGAATGAAACGCACCGCCAACCTCCAAAAGCATAGCACGTTTTGCTTTTGCTTCTTTGGCAAACTCAACAGCTTTTTCAACAGACACTATGCAGGCAGCGATTGTATCAGCCGCGTTGTGAGCTGGGATGATAACGGAAATGCTGGGTAGAGAATTCGGCGCAGCAGGACGTTTAATCTTCGGTTGACCGCGATCGGCCTCGAAACCAAAATTAGGTCGCCCGTCATGCAAGGTATCGCTCCTGCCAATGTTCGTGAACGTCCCATATTGTCGGTGGAAACAGAACGCTTCTTTAGATCTAAACACGAAATGCCAGCGTGAGATGTGAGCGTCTTTACTTCCCCCTCTGCCATGG
>CAJVYT010000394.1 GCA_913009765.1 uncultured candidate division Zixibacteria bacterium | reverse complement strand
ATCATAATAGAGGTACTACTTTGGAAATTAGAAACAGGTACTACTATATACCCTTGCATATCAACAGATTATTATCCCGAAAGCCTTCAAGAAGGCATATTTGAGAGCTTTTTTGATGAAGATGGGTCAAAAATCATAACATAACCCCCGACTCTTGACATCCAACAGCATTTTATGCTAAGAATATGATATACAACTATTAGCCGTGCAATAAGAAAAATTGAGAAGAAATATGATAAAATGCGATAATGCAAGATCCGACCTTGAGATTTTCCTACGATGGTCATTTTTCCCCAGTTCCGGAAATCTTATCCTTAATGAATGATTTAATGTCAATCATTTCATTAGATTCAAAATTCCAGTAGTGTTTTTTGGCTCCCAGTCCAACGGAGTTTACGAGTTTTGGCATTGCAGATAAAAATGCTTGTGCCTTTGTTTTCGCCATATTAGTTGGAGGTTCTTTTAATTTTGATACACAATTGGCAAAAGTTTCTACACAACGCATGGCAGTATGGTTTTTTACAGTTTTCAAGCATAAATCTTCCAGCATTCCTGTATTAGAATTTCCCGGCATAATAAAAACTTCTATTTGTGGCTTGCCACAAGAACTTTTACCTTTCCAATGAGTTTCTATCAATTTCTCTTTATTCAGTTTTTCTAGTATACCCTTGATGCTTTCGAATGCCGCTTTAGCACAATCATCAGCATCACGAATAATTGCAAGTACATCGACGTCTGAAAATCTACGGGTTTTGACTATGACATTTATCTCAGTTTTGAATTTATGTTTACCGCCAACCTCTATCACTTCAACATCAGTAATTTTCATATCTTCTAATAGAACGCCAAATAGATTTACCTCGTCTTCTCCTTCGACAAGTAACAATTTCTTATGAGAGATTGCTTTCATCAGCGTACCTCCCATTCACTGTCAAGAGATGCTTTAAGTATCTCATAATCATAAGATATTGCCTTATGAATGCCACTTTTCTTTTCGATTCGGTACAACTTCATATTATCGTTATGTTTTATTATACGGGCATAGGAACGGCTGAAAGCCTTAACGCATTCTATAGAATGCGTTGTAGCAAATATCTGAACATTTAATTCTTTTGCAGACTTAAATATAGTATCCCATAGGATATCTTGTGATGAGTGATAAAAGCCGTTGTCTATTTCATCTATGAGAACAATGCCACTTTCTGAGTTTAGGATGGCTAAAATAATAGATAAAATTCGAGACATACCATTGCCCATAACATTTATAGGCAATAGTTGGTCGAATCCAACATCACACAGCACTGTTCCGTATGCATCTAATCGTAAATCATTCAATGATGGTTCTATTCGACGCAATATTTCTACAACTTCATTAATCTGTTTTTTTATCTGAATATTATTAAATCCCATTTTTATGTTTGCAAAATGAGGCGCGGTATCTATAAATATACCTTTTAGAGACCACTTATCTTTATTGTTAGTTGGCGATACAAATCGTATGTTTGTACCATCCGAAATTATTTTTGTTATAATTGGTTTATGCGGTTTAAGTCCATTTTTTGTTAACTGATATTCCATCTGTAAGCCATTAACAACAGGGACAAATGTGGAAAAACTATTTTTAGCTCTAGATATCTTTTCCTCAATTCTTGCCTTTTCCATGGTGGTTGCGGCAAGTGTGCCTTCTATGCTAGGTTTTATCAGTAATTTTCTTTTCTCCTCCGGTTTTTTCAATTCTCCAGATATCTCAATATTCGAGTAGATATTCAATTTATTAAAAAATAAACTCCATAAATTCTCACCAGTTATATTCAAGCTTCTAAATGAGTTGATAGTCAAGGGTAAACCTGGATTTGTTGGGCCCGTGAGAAGGAAAAGTCCCTCTAAGATGGTGCTTTTACCGCAACCATTTTCTCCAACAAATAAATTAACCTGATGAAAGCCGTCTATCTTTAAATGTTCTATTCCTCTGAAATTTTCAATTGTAATATCTTTATACATTTTATACCTCCACTCTTATCATCGTATGTTAACTCTATGTAAGAAGCTTAGCTTTGACAATCTAAAACTAACATTACTACCCAGCATTGTCAAGCCATGTCCAAACCGTTTTCAAGGTAATATCTTCTAACATGCTTTAGAAGCCACCGGGCGGTGTCTTTGCCCCGATGAAATATGCTGAGCGTTTTGCAGGATAAACATTCGGCATAACTTAACTTTAATTATATATTCCGATAAATACGAAAATATTCTGCTCATTTTATCGACGAGTTGTGTCAGTCCGCTGCAGTAATTCGTTATATGCCAATTTGTTTAATAATTTCCTTTGAATTCGTTACATCTGCATAAATTGCGCCAAGCGCAGCCATATACGAGGCATGAACATTTGAGCTTGAGACATCAACTCCATTATGTGACAGACTTCTTGCTGCGCAAGCGTCATCGGCGACAATGCAGGTAAAACCTTTGTCGAATGCCGCTCTAACAGTAGCATCTATACACATATGTGACATCATACCGCAAAAAATGATTTTTTTCACACCGTTACCACGTAGATAATCTTCAAGATCTGTATTACGAAAACTGTTCGGGAAATGCTTGGTGATAATTTTTTCACCTTTCAAAGGAGCTACACTTTCATGTATCTCAACGCCCTTTGATTTCGGCAAAAAAAATGTTGCTCCTTCTCTCGTTGATACATGCTGAACGTGAACTATACTCTTATTGCTTTTTCTGAATGCGGCCAATAGTGATTTGGCCATTTGAGCCGCATTTTCTGAGTTGACAACTTCCATGAGACCGCCGGGAAAATAGTCCTTTTGAATATCAATAATAACTAATGCTTCTGACATTAAATACCTCCTTGATGAAATTCTTTTTAAATATTTTTATTACTAAAAAATCTATATATCAATCTTAGATTATTTTTCCGCACAATAAAATTTACAGATTCTAATTTATGCTTCCCGGAACTTATTATATAATTTTCCAATCCTATTGGCTAACAGCAATTATTTAAATTATGACAATAATTGTCAAGCCGGTTATTTTCTTTCATGGCCGCAGCTCGCTTACGCATAAACGTTCTTATGTTTAGGTCGTTTCATTTTCTTCCTGCTGCATAATTATTTAGCAATTATGATTCCAATTCATTTACAAAGAATATATTTATGCGAATGCTTATATCTTTAGAATAAATCAGTTCTATATTAACGCAAATAGACATTGATTGAAATATTCCACTGCAAATACGAATATTTTTTGTACATATTCTTTGTTTTGCTAAACAATAATATCTTTATATCCTCATCATCAAAAAAATCAGACCAAAAAATTGAAAGAAATTTAATGCGATCTGTATTGTCAAAAATACACTTTGATTTTTTATGCTGCCATAATTTTTCATAAGATTCTTCCGGATAAACTGTTAAATTTAATATTTCTTTGCAATATAATATAATACATAGAAAGCTGTGTCATGACCATTAAGGATAGAAGTTCCGGCCGCCGGCTGTCTGTAGGGAAGTGGATCATCAGTAAAATTTTACAATAGGCAAGAGGATAATCTGATTAACTTGCACAGGCCTCATTCGGGCAATATATTAAAAGTGTATTTAGTTAATCAGATACAAACAAAACTAAAGGAGGTTTTGTAATGGCTAATACCGTAGAGTACAAAGGCTACATAGGCAGCATTGAATATTCTCCTGAAGATAAATGCTTCTTTGGTAAGTTAGAGATGATAGACGATCTGGTTACCTTTGAGGCTAATAGAGCGGATGAACTGGAGATAAACTTTCAAAGGGCGGTTGATGAATATATTCAAACCTGCAAAGAACTGGAACGAAAACCGCAGAAGACATATAAAGGTATTTTCAACGTAAGAATTGATCCTAAATTGCATAAGAAACTTTGTAAAAGAGCGATTAAAGAGGGAATATCATTGAACTCTATTATACAGCGTGCTTTACTCAGCAGACAGGTTGAAACAGTCAGATAGACACAACAGAAATGTCTCATCGGGAAAAGTCGCTGGGGCAGTATCTTTGCCCCGATACAATATGCGACAG
>CAJVYT010000393.1 GCA_913009765.1 uncultured candidate division Zixibacteria bacterium | reverse complement strand
TCACATCGTGTGTGCGTGCCTCATAAGGTACGTGGATAGATCTATGTGTATGCATCGTTGCTGTGCCGGTTGCTTTTTTTTTCTCCTTTTTTTTTTTCAAGCAGAAGACGGCATACGAGATATATCAGTGTGACTGGAGTTCAGACGTGTGCTCTTCCGATCTCAAGCAGGGCATTGAACGCCGGGGTTTCACCTAGTTGGGCCAGGTGGCTTAATACTGCATCATCCAACTGCCTATAATGATTTCTATCCCTGTTTTTCATTGTTATCCTCCATGACTTTTTGTTTGCAGGAAGATGAGATTGTTTGCAGGAAGATGAGAATTATGGTGCGCTCACGCATACCTACAGTGTGAGATTCACTCTATAAAAAAATGGGTTACACTCAGGTAACAGGAAGAGTTAAATTTCGATGTTTTTATTTAACCTGAATCCGTGGGTTCATGACGGGACATAGCACAAGCTCTTGATTCTGCAGCGATTCAAAAAATGCCCGCTTAACCGATGGGTGAAGCTAAGATTTTTTGATTCCACTGTAAAATCAATATCTTGCACTCGGCAACTGCTCCTGCGTTGCCCTACCTCCTGCATCCATGCAGTCGTCTGTATCCGCCCTGAACCCACGGATTCAGGTAGTGTATAAATATGTTGATCAGGAGGAGGCTGTCAGGGTGCTATTGACATCAACTAAAGGCATAGTTTGTATTAGAAAATCTGGCTAACCATATGGCGCTGTGTAACCGCCTGTCGGTGCGGCTTCAGCCGTACCGACAGGACATGGCAAATATTTAGACCTCCATTAAACCTGTTGTTGCGGAGGAGGGCGAACTCCCGCTGGTGGAAGCGAAGATAGTGACACATTTTTCATAGCATGCCCGGGCTTCGGCCTGCCTGCCCTGTGCCTGGTAGCAGCGGATCAAGCCCTGATAAGCTTCTTCAATCAGCGAGTCGGTTTCCAGTAAACGCTGATAACACTGGATTGCAGTTTGGCTATCCTCGTTTTCAATGAACTGGGCGAGAGCGAGGGTATGACGAATAAAACGCAGACGCAGAACTTCGCGTCGATGTATTGCCCAGTGGGCGGGGTTACTGGAAAGAAAATGGCCGCGATAGTGTTGCATGAGTTTGTCTGCCAGCCTGTTACTTTTCACGGTGTCTTTGGTTTTAATGCTTTGCTGTACCGCCTCGAACAGACGACTCATGGCCCATGTATCAACCCAGGCATATTTTTCATTTAAACTCAGTTGATGATTTTTTAGTACTAGCACATTCAGATCACCTAACACCTTACGCAAACGGTGTAAGCTGGTTTTAAAACTGGCTTGGGCCTGATCTCCTTCGGCATCAGGCCACAGTGCATCCATGATTTTTTCTTCATGCACATCGCGCCCGCCAAAAGCCAGCAGTATTTTTAATATGTCGAATGGTCGGGTTTCGGTATTCAGTGTTTTATCATTCATGAGGACGCTGAATCGACCTAAAGTATAAATCTTCAAAGGCCAGGGCCAGTGTTCACCCACATGCAATGAATCCTGTGGGGTGTAGTTATAAATACGAATAATACTGCGGGCATAGCCTGGTTCGATATTGTGGTCTAACGCCAGGCCACATAGGGTGCTGATCATTACTGGTGGCCACACAGCTGAGGCCTTGATATCTTTTTCGCGGCCCAGGCGAAAGCATGTTTTTAGATGCGTTAACATGTCCTGCTGATTATTTAATTTAAAATCCAGATAGCTGCAGATCATTTGATATACCCAGATACTTCCAGGGGTTTTTATTTCATCGATAATACATTGTGCATTTTCAATATGTTTTTTAGCATATTCAAACTGCTTTGTTTCTATGTAAGCGAAAGCGAGCAGGCAATGGCTCACCCATTGGGGAAGCGGGGCGTTAGCCTGGTCAACCAGGCCAATCACGACTTTGCCGTATTGGATCGCACGATCATAATTACCGCATAATATCTCATAGTAACAGCAGTGAAATTGATAGTGCCCCTGATCCAGTATGCTTTCACTGGAGACGATATCGCCATACATATCCAGCAGCATCTTGAATCTGGGCAAGTTGTATTTGCATGCTGCATGATAAAGCGCATGTGCCAACATCAGCCCGGAAAATATCTTGATGCCTTCATTCTTTAGCGTTTTCTGAGAGCCATCAATAAACTCATAACTTAATTCGAAGTCAGCAGTCATCCAGTCATTCGCATAACTGGTTAGTAGCAATAAGGATTTAAGCAGGGGGCTATGGCTAACCGATGGGATGAGCTTTTCTATTCTTTTGCTAATATTTCGTACTTTTGATATTTCACCAACTTGCGAATAATAAACACTGAGCTGTACGCTTGACATAATCACCAGGAATTTGTTGGGAACGAATCGATATATCGTTTCCATTTGCCCCATCCATTTTGGTAGTAAGGGATGATTTGGCTGAATCCAGAATATCAACTGACTTGCCGAGAAAATTAAACGACCTCGTGCTTCCATATTAGGTGGGTCAGGGTATGTTCGTTGTAACCACTCCAGCTCTTTTACCCAGCGATTTGCGCCGGCAAAAGAATCAAAAACAAAAACATAGGAATCTGCAATACCACACCAGCTTAGATATAAGCCTAACGCGTCTTTTTCATGCTTAAATCTGACATAGGCTTTCTCAAAAACATCACGGGCGGCATTATTTTCATATTGAAGACGTGACATGCCACGCCAGTATGTAAGCCAGGGCTGTTGCTCTATTACGTCATCTGGTAAGGTCTGAATCCAGTGAGAAACTTGCCGGTTTCGACCCAGATCTATTTGTTTTTCGGCATATTTTAATATTAACTCCGTCATAACATTCCAGTTTTCACCCTGTTCTAACAGGATCATTGCACTATCAATATCCCCCTCTTTGGCTAATAATGTTCCAGCAGTACTTTGCAGGTTTTTATATTCAACTCCAGAAAAGTATTCTTCTGCTCGGTTTTGTAAAAACTCCCGAAACAAGGGGTGGTATTCGTAGCTTGGTTTTAATATGCCATGACGCACAGTGAAATATTGCTTGCGTGCCAGTTCCGACAAGATCTTGCTGGCGGCCCGGTTGCCGGTTAATTGCTTGCATATTGATGCGGTCATCTTTGGCAACATTGCTGTCTTGATTAAAAATTGCTGAGTTTCCTTGTTAATTTTATAAAAAATTTCTGTGGAAAAATAATCGAACAGATATTCCTGGCTCAGCTCTTTGTTGTCAAACTCTACTTCATCCAGTTCTGCCCCTTGCTCCAGTAGTAATATTAATCCACTGATCCAGCCACGAATGTGCGTATTGAGTTTTTGCAGTTGTTGTTTGGTGATGTTGCGATGGGGGTAACGTTGCTGAGTGATAGACAGTTCTTCTTCGATAGTAAATTGCAAATCCGCCCAGTTTATCTGGCTGAGCTGTCGATTGGCTCGAAGGCGGGCAAAGGGTGCGGGTGGCTCAGAGCGACTAATAATAATGACGTTAATATCTTTGGGGATCTCAGCAAAGGCTCCGGCTAACATTTCATTAAGTTCGGCTCCCTCGCCGGCATCCTGAAAATTGTCCAGTACCAATAACGCGGGTGATTGCAGGCGATTGAACACTTCACGAAAATAATTAAGGGTAAACTCTGGCACGCCCAGCTGGTATTCCGGACTCAGAGCAGGCATCTTCTTTCGACTGCGGCAGACACTCTTTACTGCCTGGCCCATATAATGAATAAAGGTGGCCATATCAGCATCACCTTTATCTATCTGGTACCACAGGTTTCGGTGGTTCCTGGATTCAATATAAGATGAAATCAGAGTTGTTTTGCCAGCACCCGCTGGCGCGTTGATCCAGATAAGTGGACTATTTCGCGCTGTATCCAGCTGGCTAAACAGCCGCTCGCGCAATAGTGCCTCTCCGGCATCAGGGCGAGTTAATTTTGCCAGAGTTAATGCCATGATCTGGTAGCTTTGTGATGCTTATTATTCAGGTGCACAAAGAAAAATAGATCGGAAGAGCACACGTCTGAACTCCAGTCACACTGATATATCTCGTATGCCGTCTTCTGCTTGAAAAAAAAAAACAAAATAAA
>CAJVYT010000392.1 GCA_913009765.1 uncultured candidate division Zixibacteria bacterium | reverse complement strand
AGAAAGTCATCAGCATCCAGGAGCTGGATATAGTCTCCGGTTGAGTTACTGATCCCCGTGTTCCTCGCGCCTGCAAGCCCCCTATTCTCCTGATTGATGAGGATAATCTTGTCCCTATACTTTTCAAACTCACGCAGGGGATCATCAGTAGAACCGTCATTAACCACAATAATCTCGATATTCGGATAAGACTGATCCAGAACGCTCTCAATAGCTTCCCCGACAAACTGTTTCTGATTGAACAGCGGAATTATTACGGAAACTTTTGGCCAGTTATTGTTCATATTGATCTCGTCTGCTTTTTGGACCAAGTTGGCAATATTCTTGAGAAAAGAAATTTAAACCCTGAGATAACTCGCATAAATAACGCTATGACGGATTGATTCCGCAAGTTTAAAGGTAATATTTTTTTAAAAAACTTGTGCTTGTCAATAAAGGCGTCATATTGGATAAGATTCCTAAAGTTCATAACGTAAAAAAGAATTTGCTTTCGGGAAAAATAAGGCAACTTCAAGATCGTATCTTTTCTTTCCGGGAATTTTCGCTTATCAGTATTATTTTCAATTAAATTGTCATTTGCGCATTTGTCGTGTAATACCGTCCCTGGATATGGATAAAAAACAGAAAGAGACGCGTGATTCGGCAGAATCCTGGCATTGATCTTTATTGTATCCATAAAATATTCAGGCGTCTCTCCCGGCACACCGATTAAATTTTGTGAATGGGTCTTGATGCCATATTTATGGAGCAGGTCATATGCCTTAACGATATCGTCGTGCTTAATTTTTTTTCTCATAATCTCATTTCGAATATGCTCGTTGCCGGATTCTATCCCTAAAATAGCTGTAACACATCCAGAATCTTTTAAAGCTCGCACGTCATCTTCATTAAAACAATTAACTCTCAAATTACATAAATAAGGCAATGAAATCTTTTTCTTGTATTGCTCCGCAAACTCCCTGAACCATTTCTTGTTTAAAGTGAAAATATCATCATGAAAAGCAACACCAGTCATATTCAAGTCACCCTTAACTTGTTCAAGTTCTTCCATGCACTTCGAAACAGACGGATAATTAACATATCGACCGCTGCCAAGAGTTCTTAATACATGATTGCAGCAAAAAGTACAGTCAAAGGGGCAACCTCGGCAAAATATAAACTCCTGTACGTTATCACCAAGAACGCGGTCAAAAGAAATTCGCGCAGAAAAGCGCTTTATCTCATCAATAAATATCTGACGATCACAAGGTATAAATAAATCTAAATTATCAGGGAAATCTCTTAGAGAATTCTTCAGTATTTCACCGTTAAGTCTAAAATAAAGATTTTTTATTTTCGTGTAATCCAACTCCGCCTGTATAGCATCTACAAGCTCCAGTAATGGATATTCCCCATAGCCAACGCAGATCGCATCAAGATCAGGCATATTCATGAGCTCATCAGTGTGTAACGAAACATGGTTACCTCCGCAGATCTGGAACAAGTCAGGGAAGTTGTCTTTTATAGTTTTAGCAGCCACACCAACAGAATGAAAAGATGAAGAAGTCGAAGAATGAGCAACTATGCCGGGTTTCCATTCCTCTATAACAGATAACGCGTAATGTATATCTTCATCCGAGCGGAAGTAACATAACTTTGTATTATGTCCGTGCTTTTTGAGAAATGCTGACAGATAAGCGACACCAAATCCTACTCTGGGAGGTTCTGAACCGGCAGTGTCATAATATATAAATAATAAATTCACGGGCATCACCTCATCGTTTCTGATTGCACAAGAGGATAATTACGCTTATTTTAGGGCTGTATAGCTTATTCAGGTCATCCACCAATCAAGAGCGACTTAATGATTCTTACAACGCTGCGAAGATAAAAAAATATAAAACCGAAAAATCTGGATTTTAAAATAGACAGCTTCGCAGTAAAAGGCAGATTCTTTGCGGCTCTCTTTAGATACTCCAACAAAACGGCATCACTGGGGTTGTGGCGCAGGTTTTTAAGTATCCAATTAACATATGCCCTGTCAGAAGAAAAATTGCGTTCAAGATACGACCTCCTTATCCGGTCCCTGACCGCTATCTGCTCCTGCCTATTAACTACCGACATTCCTGTAGATATGTTTTTTCTCCACTTATGCAACGGTTCGGCCATATTGGCCATTTGAGTAACTCGAGACAGCCTGAGAAATAGATCATAGTCTTCACCCAGCACCGCATTATTATTATAATTGCCATATGTATCAATAAGCTTTTTTCTAAACATAACGGAACTATGCACAAAACAGTTATCCAGAAGAATCTTTGCGAGAATCTCATTATGAACTATAGGGTGGTTTGCCCTGATTAATGTATCCCCCGATTCATCTATAATCCAGCTCCTAATACCTAAAACTCCTATGGAATCATGTGAATCTAAGAAATCAACCTGTTTTTCCAATCTTGTTGGCAGGGATATATCATCTGCATCCATCCTCGCAATATATTCACCTTTAGCCAACCCCAACCCCCTGTTCAATGAACGTATAAGGCCTATATTTTTATCATTATCAATAAGCCTGATTCGAGGATCATCATACAACTCAAGGATCTCTTTTGTCCTGTCAGTGGAAGCATTATTGAGAATTAAAAATTCAAAGTCTTCGTAGGTTTGATCCAGAATACTATCGACAGAATCGCGCAAATGCGTTTCTCCATTATAGACCGACATTAGTACTGTTACTTTCGGATTTGCCATATAACTATTGTCATGCAGGATGTTTTGCAATAACTCAAATTTGAGAGATAGCTCATTAAATTTTGATCCACCTATCAGGGATTAGATCTTTATTGTTATATTTATCACTTCTGAACCAGAGTTTAGGCGCTAAAACCACCTTCTCAGGATTACTGTTCAGCCATGCACCCCACCAACTGAAAGTACTGTTAGCAATAATGTTATGCTTACACTGACTCATCAGTCGCAGGTCTTCATGATTCCTATCTGCTCCATTATGGTCAACAAATGTTGTGGGATAAGGCGGATTAAGATTATCACGAACCCATTCAGGGTCATCACTGAATACAAAGAAATGAGGGTTTTTTACACTTTCTGCAATGCTTCTGATACATCGGTTGTAGTAATCCAAATCAGACGTTCCATGCACCATGCTTGTATGAGGATTGGTAACATAATCTCCCCGACGAATGTGTATGCTCACAGAATCACATGAGTCCATCTGCTTTGCCAATTCTTTATCTTTGCCAGATAGTGGAGTTTTCACAGTCAACTCTTTACGTACAATAGACTCAATATCGGAAAAGTATTTCTCACTCTGCCAATAACCTTCCAGATAAACTCCATCAGGCAGGTTCAGGATCTCAGGATCAAAATGAAAAGGATTTTTTTCCTTAATATGCGTAGCAGGCAGTTTAGCCGGTTTGTGAAGCGCACGTCTAAAAATGCGTGTTATAGTTCCCTCTTTTCGCTGACCTGTTAAGGCATTGATCTCCCCTTCTGAAGCAAAGTTTTCTTGAATGTTAAAGTGAGACAAACTGTATTTATGTAATTTATAGGTTTCAAATCCCGACACGTCCAATTTTAATTCAGTACTGTGTTTATTAGCTAATTTTCTGGCAGCAGCATATTGAAAAAGCTGATTGCCAAGCCCGCCTATTAGTTTAACAATAACCATTACTGCTCTTTTCGAAACCAAAAACAACCACATCCATAAGTTGAGTTTTCCAAAATGTCCATATCGATATTTTCAATGAACTCGCCGGAGCCAGCAACTTTTGTAGTATAATTATCTATTTCTGAATCTGATCAGCTTAGCGGGATTGCCTCCGACTATTGCGTATGGCTCAACATCTCTGGTTACCACTGCACCTGCCCCTACAATAGCGCCCCTTCCGACACATACGCCATCAACAATAACCGCATTAGCTCCAACCCATACATCGTCTAGATCGGAAGAGCGTCGTGTAGGGAAAGAGTGTAGATCTCGGTGGTCGCCGTATCATTAAAAAAAAAACTCATTTTTTTCTTCTTTCTTTTTTTTCTCTTTCTTCTTTTCTTTTTTCTTTTTTCTCTTTTCTCTTTTTTTTTTTTCTTTCTTTTCTCTCTCTTTTTTTTTTTTTTTT
>CAJVYT010000391.1 GCA_913009765.1 uncultured candidate division Zixibacteria bacterium | reverse complement strand
AAGAATTGAATTCCAAGAAGACCGAAATGGTAGTTCAAATGTTCCGCAGGATAAATCAGCGGAAGATTCCTGTTAATTATATTTTGTTTGATAGTTGGTTTACCTCCATGAGTCTGATAAAGAAATTGAGGTGTTCAAATAATTTCTTATCTTGTAAGCCTAAATTTGATTAAAATATAATCATTATGAAATTTGAAGGAGAGAATATTTTAGAATTTACAGACATGTTTCCGGATGACCGGTCTTGTTTGGCTTACTTGTCAGAACAAAAGTGGGTAGATGGATTTAAATGCAAAAAATGTGGGCACAGTAAGTTTACTGTCAGGAAGAAGAACCTTGCCAGAGACTGTAATCGGTGCCACCATGTAGAAAGTCCGACAGCTGGCACCCTGTTTCATCGTGTACGTTTCGGTATTAGAAAAGCCTTTGGAATTGTATTCGAGATGAGTGCAACAACAAAAGGCTTGTCTTCCTCACAAATGGCCAAACGATATGGAATAAGCAGAACCACAGCCTGGAGCTTTATGCACAAGGTGAGAAGTGCCATGAAAAGCAGCAAAGCGTACCCCCTTAGTGGAGATGTACAAGTTGATGAATTCGTGTTTGGTGGCAAAGAAAACCTAAAGCAGGGAAGAAGCACCGATAGCAAGAAAAAGAAGATTATTGGGGCAGTTGAACTTACCGACGAAGGAAAAGTTAAGCGGGTTTATTTCAATAAGATAGATGACTATTCATCAAAATCATTGAGTAGTATAGCATATTGAAAAACATTTAGACGAATTCAGTTATCGAATAAACCGGTCAATATACAAGCAAACTATCTTTCATAACCTGATCTTAAGGATGATAAACGCTCAACCAATTACTTTTCAGATGATTAAAATAAGTACCTAATTGAACACCTCAATATATTTATTTAAAGAAATTCCTTTTACCAAACGTCATATAGTATTATGAGGTTTATTAAACTATTATAAAATAGGCTGTTGACAATTCTGTTTAAAATAATCTTCAGCTAAAAAGACATTTACGATACACATTTTTTCAAGAACAATGGCGTAGAAAAGCAGTTTTTTATATGGATAATGATTGGGGTTATCAGAGTAGGTGAAAAAAGTCAGTATCAAGTATTGACATAGTCAGAATTTTTTATAACTTTACCACATATTTGCATAAATAATGCATGAATTAACATTTTAAAACTTCGACTTATGAAAAAAAAATTACTTATTAGCTTATTATTTACCGTTGCATTCCTGTTCTTATGGCAGGCAGGCTTTTCTCAAAACCTGTTGACAAACGGTGATATGGAAAGTTGGACAGATGCCAACACACCCACAGGGTGGACGAAGTATGACGAAAACATTACCAAAGATTCCACTTACGTACATACTGGAACTTATTCAGCTCAAGAAAAGGGTGGAACGGCAAAAAGTACATTAAGTTCGACAAAAAAGTTGGCGCAAATCATTCCTGTGACCGGAGGTAGTACTTACACTATTTCATTATGGTACTATGTCGCTTCAGGTGATGGTACGGATGCCAGAATTTGGTCTAATTGGATAGATGGTAATGGCGCATCTATGACAGATGATGCTGCTTCATTGCAAGGTCCAAATAATGCTTATTTTACTTCAGACGCTTCCTGGCAACAATATTCTGTTACTCTAACAGCTCCTGCATCGGCTAGTGAGCTTCTTTTTGAGGTTAGAGTTTATGGTTCGGCAATTGTATATTGGGATGACCTGTCAGTAACAAAAGCCGGAGGTGGAGGCGACACCCAGCCTCCCACATGGACAACAAACTTCCCAAAAGTTACTCAGGTGGAAGATACCCGGTTTACTTTGCTCGTCAACATGAGCGAAGCGGGAAAAGCCTATTATGTTGTGGTAGCATCTGGAGCAACAGCACCTACTTCTGCGGAGGTTAAGGCCGGAGTTGATTACGGCAGTACTACTGTTCTCCAAAAAGATACGGTGGATGTTGCAGCTGCCAATACTACGGTTATGGCAAATATTACCGGTGCGCAGCCCGGCAGTTCTGCCGATATTTATGTGGTTGCTGAAGATGCATCAGGCAACCTGCAAAGCGCTCCTGTTAAAATCAGTGTTACAACTACAGCAGCCCGTTCTTTGACCATTGACAAGCCTCAGGCAAACGCCACTTTTTATTTGGATGACACGATAAAAATAGAATGGACATCAGCCAATATTGACAGTCTAATGATTAGTGTTTATCCTCCTACTCCTTCCGGAATAAGTGTTGTTTTTACAACCGGCCCGGTTGCCGCAGCCGATGGCTCTTACAATCTGGTGATTCCCCAAAATGCTGATGCCGGAAACTTTCGCCTGGTTTTATGGGATGCTTATGATTCTTCCTTTAAAAAAGAGGTATCTCCGATTACCTTAGCTGACAACAGGCAATTGCATTGGGTAGCGCCACTGAGTGGTGATACCGTATATGTGGGTGATACTGCTGTATTCAAGTGGACATCCGCGAATATTGATAGTGTTTTGATTGGAGGTTATATTGCTCAGGGCGGGCAGGATGGTGGTTACTTTATGCTCACCGGAGATATTGATCACTATGATCAGAGTAACTGGAAACCGGTACTTGCCAGTAAAGGTGTTTTTAAGTTTTATCTTGACCCTAAAAACATGGGCGGCAGTATTACCCTGGATTCCCTGTTCCTTTATGATGCTGCGGATACCTCTTTCAAAGATGTTGTCCATCCGGTTTATATTTTAGATACTTTCCCTCTGCAGATTCAAAGGGCAGTACCGACATTTGGGATGACTGATTTTCCGGCTACTGCGGGCATAAGCTGTGATTTCAACAGCGATTCTATCATTGCGGGTAGCGGCTACCTTCATTTGAGAAAAGCAGATGGCACCACTGTGGAAAATGTAAATGTTAATATGGTGAATATTCGTGGTAATAGCTTTTGGTTTATGCCTAACCCTCAATTGGTTCCCGGGCAATCTTATTACATTGAGATAGACTCAGGCTTTGTTAAAAATGCCTTTGATGCAAAAGTTTTTGGCGGCTTGAAAGGAAAAGCATGGTCGTTTACCGTAGCGAGCAACTCACTTTATTTCTCGGAATATGAGGAAGGATCGAGAAATAATAAAGCACTGGAAATCTATAACCCTACCAATCACGACATTAATCTGGATGAATATATTATTGGAGGTTCCTATAACGGAAGTGGAATTCAGCATGATGTGTACCATTTCCCGAAAGGTTATATTTTGAAAGCCGGTGCTGTGTTTGTATTGGCTAATTCACAGGCGAATTCTGCTATCCTGTCGGTTACAAATGATACGCTGGCATACAACGAAGGGGGTTATGTGGTTTCTTTTAATGGCAATGATGCCCGCGCGCTCGGGCTGGTTGTAAACAACGGGAAGGACAGGGTATTGATTGACCAGATTGGTAACCCATGGGAGTCTCCTGCCTCCGGTTGGGATGTTGCCGGTGTTACTGCTGCAACAAAAGACCATACGCTGCTACGAAAAGGCGGTATAATGATGGGAACTACCGACTGGGGAGCTTCTGCGGGTACTGATGCAAGCAGTTCTCAATGGATTGTAAAACCCAAAAACTATTCTGATAATCTGGGAAAACCTACGAGTGGTGTTGGAATCAGTAACCCGGGTTTGGCTGATAACATCAGTGTTTATCCTAATCCGGGGAATGGTCGTATGAACATCACCCTGAACAATGTCCTCAAAGGCAATGTTACGGTTCGTGTTATGGATATCACGGGACGCGAAGTTTACAGACACGTCTTCAATAACGTTATGAACCAAACGCTGCCGGTCAATATTAGCAATGAACCTTCCAACCTGTATTTCATCACCATTAGTGATGCACATAATACGGTCGTGAAGAAATTCATGAAACGGTAAATTTTTCCGTTTTAAAGTTAAAAAAGGTCATCTGTTGTTACGGATGATCTTTTTTAGTTTAAACAATTGAGATTAACAAAGCTGCCGCAGAACCCAATCGTTCAGCCGCTCGAAAAGCTGTTGAGGCAGCAACTTACGCCACGGTAATTCATCAAACTCACCTCCGAAAATCAAATACTGGTCTATGTTTGCTTCTTTGAACTCCT
>CAJVYT010000390.1 GCA_913009765.1 uncultured candidate division Zixibacteria bacterium | reverse complement strand
CTACGGCAAGATCGGGTGACCCGACTTCATTTGCCGAAAGCGGTATGTCTTCCTGGAAGCCCGACTATGTCGATATCCGGGAAGACCGCGTCGTGCTTTATGGTACCGTCGGGCCGGATATCAAGGAATTTGTCTATCGTATCAAGGCGACCAACAAAGGGAATTATACGGTGCCACCAATATTTGCCGAGGCTATGTACGATCGCGCTGCGCAGGCACGTGCACTGGGAGCGAAGATCGTTGTAGAGGGGCGTTGATAGTGAATTAGTGATGCTGGCTTTTGATGCAATGGGGACAAAAGCAAACTATTAATATATCCTACATATGCTATGGAAATGGCGCTTATAAGGTACCTTAAAAAACACCCAGAGGGTGAAGTGTACTATGGTAAGGTGCTAGAGATTACTCCGTTAGTGCAAGGTTGGTTAAATTATATACCTCAAACATTTCCACACTACACCCGTCATACCATAGAGCATAGCGAGAAGATTATTGAGCAACTATCATTATTGCTTTTTAAAGATCCAAGCGCTGAAAAACCAAGCCCCGTAATAAAATTATCGGCTGTCGAAGTCTATATCCTCATATGTGCTGCCTATCTCCATGATGCAGGCATGGTGACATCAGATGATGAGAAGGAAAAGATTTTAGAAAGTGATGAATGGGCAGCTTGGACAACAAATGGGAATGGCTCAGATAGATTTAAGAAATTACAAGAATTCTCTAATGAGAATGGTTCTTCTTCAGGGGATGAAAGGATACGATTTGTTTATAATAGAGAATTGCGTTTCCTGATAGCAGAGTACATTAGGATGCGGCACCATCAAAGAGCAGGAAATCTTATTAGTATGTTTTCTGTAGAGATGGGACGATTTGATTTTAGTGATCCAGTATTACGAAAAACAATATCTGATATATGTGTCGCACATGGTTTAGAATTTTCGGAACTAGAAGATAAGTCTCGCTTCCCAGAAAATAGGACAATCCGTGGGGAACATACAAACGTTCTATTCTTGGCTGTATTATTTAGGTTGGGTGATTTGCTTGATATGGAACATGATCGGGCCTGTCCATTGCTTATGTCAGCAGCGAACCCTGTTCCATCAGACAGCAAGCCACACTGGAATCAATATCAACGTATAACTGATCGTTCTATTACTCCAGGCGAGATTAGAATATCTGCTGAATGCAATACACAAGATGAACATAGAGTCTTGCAGGACTGGTGTTCTTGGATAGAGCGAGAATCAAAAAGTGCGGCGTTCATAGTACCTAGAATGAATAGACATAGTGAATGGATTGCACCATCCGTGAAAGTTTCCATAAAGCCATCTAAAGTGGCGAATTATATAGCAGAGGACTGGAAGTTTATTTTCGACGAAGAAAGCATAGTTAAACGTCTTATTGGTGAAGTTCATTCGCATGAATATGGTTTTTTGGACGAGCTTATACAAAATGCATTGGATGCTACTCGCTGTCGTTTATACCGTGATCTATACAATAAATACGGTGATGCACCACAAAATCCATGGGAGGTAAGTAAAGAGATACGAGAAAAGTATCCGCTTAAAATAAAAATTACTAAGGAAATGAAGAATAATTATTTGACTGAGAAAAATGAGGAGGTGCTAGTACTATCAGTAGAGGATTCTGGCATAGGAATGAATGAGGAAGTAATCAAAAGATATTTTTTGCAGATTGGACGGTCTTTCTACAGAAGTAAGGATTTTATAGAAAATTATGCGTTTCAACCTATCAGCCGATACGGGATAGGTTTTTTATCTGTATTTTCTGCGAGCGAACATGTGGAAGTTGAAACATACAAAGAAAACTCAGATCCTATAAAGATGATTTTAAAAGGAGCAAGGAACTATTTACTATTGGAAAGGATCAAAAGACCACATTATGGCACTACAGTAAAAGTACACCTGAACCAAGACATGCGTAATAATTTCACTAAATATCTTAGAAGCTTATGCACTTTTGTTGAATTTCCAATATTTGTTGATAACTGTGGTGACAAGATTGTTATTCAAGCAGAAAAGCCAGGTGATCTAACTTATGAAATACCCGACAAATTGAACAGTGAAGCAAAGTTTAAGTTGATTGATTTCCCTATTATATCCAACACTATTTATGGTTCATTATATGTTCTAGCATATGTAACCTCTGATACAGAAAGTTGGAATAAGTTAGATTATATAAAATATAAATACGGTGACGTATCTCCAACAGTGGTTGTGCCTGATATACCGGGTGATTTAATGGCACATAACGGCATGTCAAAAGATATGAGTTTCTCGTATCGTAGAACTTCAATGATAACTAGAGTCGATGTACGTAGAAAGTTGGATCAAATAGGACTTGATAAAACAAACATATTATCGGGGCATAGACATTCGATAGGAATGAAAGATGAGGTGCAAGAGGAGATAGGTAAGTACTGGAAAAGCATAATCACAAACCACATAAAGAAGATATCAGAAAATATGAATATCTCTGATATATGGGAGTATAAACAAAGTCTGGCTATGAATTTTCCCTTAAGTAACTTCTGGGAGGCAGAGCCAGCAACAATCAGACTACACAGCAAGCAACTGGATAGATATATATCTGTACAGGATCTTGATCAGATTGATGAATTTTCTACTGTACATAAATATGGGACTAATATTTATTTTCATAGAAGTAGAAATAGCATGCTTGATGCATTACCTGAAGAATTAGATGCTCAGTATTGGGTGGATACGCGAGATAATCACAGTAACTACTTCAGAAAAAGTATTTTTCTGAATAGATCCCCATATGACATTGATCTTTATAATGATGGAAATATCATTATTTGGAAGAGGAATGTCGAGGATGAATATATTGCACTCTCAGATTTAATTGAGAAATATATATCTGGTGGAAAAGCTGTTATCTATCTATGTAAATTTGATTCAGAGGATACGTTGTCAGAGGTAATATTTGAGACAGTCGATAATATCTTCGATGCGGTAATTCTTAATACAAGACACCCATTTGTATTATGGCTTATTGAGCTTTCTAATTCATTGAATGACATTGATAATTTGTCAAATGAATTAGAAAGAGCATTCGAGAGTCTATTCAGCCATCATTTAATTGAAACAGTTTTCTCAAGGTATGGATTTAAAGAATCAGAATATAATCATTTGGTCGACTTTCTTGCAGAATTAGAAAATATGCATGATTTCCCCTCTATAAGAAAAGCTCCATACGAAAGTTTGTTATCGGATAGCCGTTGAAATCGGTGATTTCTAGTATCTGCCATATATTTGCGTAGTTAGGTTTATTAAAATCAAGGATGGCTCATGGAAATAATTATAGGAATTATTGGTTCAGCACTCGTCTCCTGGCTCATAACACATATTTACTATAAGAAAAGCCTTAATAACCAATCCAGCGAAACTCAGAAGGAAATTACAGGACTACTACAAGTGCTTCAAGAACAAGAGCAAGGTCAAAACGAGATAGTTGTCAGTCAACAACGACTGGAAGACTCTATAAAAGAGTATCGAAGAGCAGGAACACCAGTACAAGTAATTGACACTTTCACAGATTTTACAGATGCACAAAAAGCAGATTTATATGATGCTGTAATGATGAGAGTCAAAGGAAGGCTTGGAAAGTCGAATAAATATAGAAAATGAAAAAACCTAATAAATCATTCGTGTGGGACCGTTTAAAGCTCTGTGCGCTTTATCTGTCCCACAATTCAAACGTTACAGTGGCTATATTCAGGTGATTTTGTCTAAATTATGTAGCACTTATGTAGCACCAGAATTCTTATAAACCATCGCCAACTGATTTAATATCTGAAATACCAGTGTCAGATCCAATCAAATTTCAGGAGACACGTTGATGTGGCGCCCATTTGCCTGGGTCGCAGGCGCTACCTTTTTAATTTATATATTAATTCCTGAACCTCCCTTACTACAGGACATATCGTTTTCCCAGGCGGTGTATGACCAGAAACATCGGCTGTTGCGGCTCACGACCTCCAAAGACGATAAATATCGTCTTTACCAGCCACTGCATAAAATATCCCCAAGGTTGATTGAGGCAATCCTGATACATGAGGACCGTTATTACTATTGGCATGGCGCTT
>CAJVYT010000389.1 GCA_913009765.1 uncultured candidate division Zixibacteria bacterium | reverse complement strand
TGGCCGAGGTCGGCATCGACATACCGATCGTGGTGCGCCTCGAAGGTAATAATGCCAATCGTGGTTTGGAAATTCTGAATCAGAGCGGCCTGAAGATCACGACTGCCAAGGGCCTGACCGAGGCGGCAGAGAAGGTTGTGGGGTTGGCGGGGTAACTTGTATTGTGTGTTAAATTATAATCTATTTGTTTGTGGCTAAAATATGTTTCCAGCCATTTTTTCTTAAGGGAGTAAGATGACTTTACCAGCATCTTTAATTGATTCTGTGAAAAAAGGAAAAGCAATATTATTCCTTGGTTCCGGTGCGCTGATAGGCGCTAGCATACCAGGTAAAAAAATTCTTCTTGGTGATGATCTGCGGGATTTACTTAATAATCATTTTCTTGGGGGAGAATTTGGATCTGATAGTTTAGAACATGTTGCTGCATTAGCTATATCGCAAAAAAGCCTGTTTACTGTCCAAGATTTTATTGGAGAGTATTTGCGTGATCTGCATCCTGCAAAGTTTCATCTTAAAATACCAGAGTTCAAGTGGAGAGCATTATTCACCACAAACTATGATCGATTAATAGAATCTTGTTATGAAGAGAATCATGGTAAAATTCAAGATTATGTTCTTATGTTATCTAACTCAGATAAGATCGATGAAACAAGAATTACAAATGACAAGGTTCCTCTAATTAAGCTACATGGGTGTATAACAAGAACACACGATGCAGATTTGCCTCTTATTCTTACCATTGATCAATATAATGAAAGTAGAGATTCTAGAAAACGTCTTTTTACGCATTTATATGAGCTTGCATATGAAAATAGCATTATTTTTATTGGTCATAGCCTGCAAGATACTAATATTAGAGCCGTGCTATTACAGCTCTTTAAAGAAGTTCCAGATGGCGAAAGACATTACTTAATTAAGCCAGGAATTAAGGATGCAGAGTGTGAGTACTGGTCAGAAAGAAAAATCACATCATTGGATTATTCGTTTGAGAAATTTTTGTATCTGCTTGATACAGAGGTAAGTAAATTAGATCGTAATCTTTCTTTAGTGAGACCTGTAACTACACACCCTATAGAAAAAAGATTCACAGATCATTCAAAATCAAGTAAAGAACTTTTTCGTTATTTAACGGATTTTGCGGAGTATGTATCCGAGCATACTACTTTTTCTCAGCACCCACCTGAGAAATTCTTTAAAGGTGTTGATCTGGGCTGGTTTTCAGTGGCAGATGGCTTAAGTATTAGGCGATCTATAAGTAAACGCATAAGTCAAATTGCAATTGAGAAGCCAGAGGGAGAACGTAAGTCAATTTCAGAATTATACGTAATAAAAGGAGAAGCCGGGTCTGGGAAAACAATACTGATGCGACAACTTGTTTGGGATTCAAAAAATTTAGGCATTGGTATCTTCATCTGGATTAAGTCAGGCACGTCCGTTAATCTTGATGTTATTACTGAGATTTATAAAAAAACCAATGAGCGTGTATTTCTTATTTGGGATGATGCTGCACGTAATTCTCAAGAAATATCAAAATGTTTTTCTAAAGCAAAACAGGACCGCTTGCCTATAACGATTATAACTTCTGAAAGATTCAGCGAATGGAATACGCGATGCGATGAACTTGACGATCTTGTCACGGGTATTTTCAAACTCCCTTATTTAAATGAAGATGAGATTGTAGATCTAATTGGTAGGCTTGAAACCTATGGTTGCTTGGGTCCAAATCTTATCAGCAAATCAGAGGAGGAGAGAAAAAGAGAATTCATGGAAATACATGGAAGACAACTTCTTGTTGCTTTGTATGAGGCGACGATGGGGGAGTCATTCGAGGATATTATCCATGATGAGTATTCTCATATATCACCAGAAAGTGCCAAAGAAATATATCTTACTGTGTGTACATTAAATAGGATGCGCGTACCAGTTAGGGCTGGACTAATATCTAGAATACATGGAGTAAGTTTTGAAAAATTTCGACAAAATTTTATTAAACCTCTAGAACAGGTTGTAATTACTGAGGGCGTTGGCCAATCAGATATTCACTATAAATCCCGCCATCCAGAAATTGCTGAAATAGTATTTAGAAGGGCATTAACCAACTCAGTAGATAGATATCATGAGTATATTAGGATTCTAAAGAAGTTAAATATTTCGTATGAGTCTGATAGAACTTCGTTTAGAGGGCTAATTAAAGCAAAGGCTCTTCATGAACTATTCCCAGATCATGAGGATGTGAAAAAAATTTATGAGCATGCCCTAAAGTCAGTAGGAGAAGATCACTATTTATTTCAGCAAATGGCGAATTATGAAAGAATTAGACCAAGCGGGAACTTCGAGCGCGCCATAGAATTATTAGAAATGGCAATAAATATCGCTCCTTATGATAGCAGTATACATCATTCTCTAGCCATTGTATGGCGGGATCGAGCGCGCTTAACAGAAGACGCCACAGTAAAAAAGAAATACAGGGGGGAATCTAGAGTATGGTTAGAAAAGGCGGTCAAGAGATGGGGTGACAGTGATTATATTTCCTGCACACTAGTAGACCTAGAGCTTGACAACTTGGAAGATTCTCTTGCTGATGATTCTGTGACAGATAGAAATATAGACGAAGCTGTTCGTCGAGCAGAGAAAAAACTGCTAGAAAGCAAAAGAAAGTTTCCATCAGATAAGTATATATTTACAGTTGAGGCAAGATTTGCGGGTTTACTTAAAGATAATGAACGTGCAATCAGTGCTTTAAAAAAATCTTTTTCGGAGGATGACCGTGATCCATATATTGCGACACGGTTAGCAACTATATACAAAGAACAGGGAGAGCATGAAAAAGCTTTAAAAACTATACAGAGTGCTTTAGAAAGGCGACCAACTGAGCATCGCTTAAACTTTCAGTATGCAGAGTTGTTAAGACAAGACCCCAAAAGTGAAATCAGTGCAATAATATATTACTACCAAAGAGCGTACACACCTGGTGATAGTAACTACCAAGCCCAGTTCTGGCATGCAAGATTCTTGTTTGAGTCAAAGGAAAGAACTGAACGTCAGAAATCTATGGAAATATTTGATGCATTAAGGTCTGTTAGGCTGTCGTTCGATGCTAGAACTGAGGTTAGAGATTACATAGGTGGTATGGTATCACCAATCAATTATTTGGGGGCGTTACTTAGGAAGAAGAAAGGTTATGGATTTATTTCTGTAGATGGAAGCGGACAGGAATTATTTTGTCCATGCCAAGAATTACAAGAAGACCTATGGGATATTTTGCAGGTAGGGGATCGGCTAAATTTTAAGATAGGTTTTTCGTATCATGGTCCCGTGTGCTGTGATGTGGAAATAAAATAGAGTAAATGGGGTCTGAGCTCGCATAGAACCTCAAAAGAAGGTTCGTTATGCACTTCCGGTCCCTAGATCCTTTCAGGATCATTAGGGATTCGCTAAACTTGCTCTGCAAGTTCTGGTCAATGCACGTTGTTTGTTCTGGTCGCATTTATCACTTATTTATACGGAATGTCTAATATTTGAAGAAATATCTCTTCCCTGAATCGTTAGGTAAATTAAATGAGAACAATACTAATACTGATTACAGTACTCACCATTGCAGGATGTTCGCGCCAAGCGGAACCCGAGATTGGTTCTGTGGCCTCGACCTCCCATGCGGCCAATGAAGATGCCTGGGCCAATTCCATCAAGGCGCAGGCGCCCGCAGGCATCAAAATTATAAAAATCAAGAAAATGGACTATGGTCTACTGGTCTCCGGCAATGCCGGCAGCAATGCCAGGGTTTCCGCATTTATGCGCCACATTCAAGAAAATAAACTCGGTACTCCACTACTGGATTTGATTCAGGTAAAGGACGGGGTCCATTTCTTTATAATGAGAATAAAAAAATAATGAAAAGAGTATAAGCCATTAAATCCGTTGGCTGGCATGTTAAAAATAAGTGGGCTCTCTCTGGATTCCGGGTCTTCCCTTCATTCCGCCCGGAATGACCGTGTTCCCGGTTTCACTCTTCATTAAGATCGGACTCTACCGGGAGCCCCGCTGTTTTCCATTCCGGGTAGCCGTCTTCCAGGCGCCGGGCCTTGAGGCCTTTGCGGCGCAGCTGCGCGACGGCCTCGAAGGCCAGGACACAGTGG
>CAJVYT010000388.1 GCA_913009765.1 uncultured candidate division Zixibacteria bacterium | reverse complement strand
CAAGCCTTCGAGCGCCTCAAACAGAAACTCCATGCTGAAGGCCTGTTTGACGCCGAACACAAGCAAGAATGGCCTAAGATACCGCAACAAATCGGCATCGTCACCTCCCCTACCGGCGCCGCCCTGCACGATATCCTCAGCGTTCTAAAACGTCGATTCCCCCTCACACCGGTGATTGTCTATCCGGTACCGGTGCAAGGTGAGGGCGCTGGCATAAAAATCGCCAAGGCAATTAAGCTTGCCGCACAGCGCGATGAATGCGACGTACTCATCTTGAGCCGTGGCGGCGGTTCACTGGAAGACCTATGGGCTTTTAACGAAGAAGTCGTTGCCCGCGCGATGTTTGATTGCCCTATTCCACTGATCAGCGGTGTCGGTCACGAAGTCGACTTCACCATCGCAGACTTTGTCGCCGACCACCGGGCACCCACGCCATCTGCCGCCGCTGAACTCATTACGCCGGATCAAAATGCCTTACAGCAACAGCTAAAACTGGCACAACAAAATTTACTCGGGGAAATGAAAGGGGCACTGCAACAACAGCAACAACAACTTGACTGGCTTGAAAGACGTTTAACACAATGCCACCCAGGCCAATGGCTGCGCTTACAAGAACAACGCCTACTCGAACTTAAGCAACGTTTAGTCATCTCACAGCGCCATATACAACGCTATCTACATGAACGTGTTATTGCGCTAAGCAAACGCGTAATGCAACAAAACCCGGCCTATCGTCTACAACATTGGCGCACACAACAGCAGTCATTACACTCGCGTCTTCACCTGGCTTACCAACAACGACTCAAATCAGCCAAGCAGCGCCTGCAACATGCCAGCCATAGCCTAAACACCGTCAGTCCGCTAGCCACGCTTGGTCGCGGCTATGCCATCGTGACACACACTAATTCAAATGAGGTGATATCCGATGCCACGATGGTAGAACCTGGCAGCGAAATCGATGCTCGATTGCACCGAGGAAAACTCCGTTGTAAGGTGATAAAACGATTCAAGCACTAAGAAACCTCTAAACATTCTGGGTGATATGCCTATTACGGCTTAGCCTAATTGAATTAGATAAGGGGCTGTCCTAGATAAGTAAAATTATTTAGGATGGTTGAATGAGGAAGAGTCGCTTAAGTCGGTATAAACAAAATCGTTTGATAGAGTTATTTATTGCAGGCGCAACAGCTAGGACAGCCGCCTCTTTGGTAGATGTAAACAAGACTACTGCGAGCTATTACTTTCATCGGTTGAGGCAGATAATTTTTAACAATAATGATAACGCAAGTTTGTTTACTGGTCAGATCGAAGTTGATGAAAGTTATTTTGGCGGCACTCGAAAAGGTAAGCGAGGTCGAGGCGCGGGAGGAAAAGTGCCTGTATTTGGCTTACTTAAACGTAATGGTAAGGTGTATGCGGCAATGATACCTGATGCTAAAACGAAGACACTGATGCCCATTATTCGGGAAAAAGTGCAGCCAGACAGCATTGTTTATTCAGATTGTTGGCGTGGCTATAATGCGCTTGATGTGTCGGAGTTTAAGCACTATCGTATCAATCATAGTAGGTTGTTTGCAGACAAGCATAATCACATTAATGGTATTGAAAATTTTTGGAATCAAGCTAAGCGTCATTTACGCAAATTTAACGGGGTCCCAAAAGCGCATTTTCACCTCTTTTTAAAGGAGTGTGAATGGCGTTTTAACAACAGTGATCCAAAGACTCAATTAAAACAATTGAATCAATGGGTTAAGAGTGAGATGGGCTAGTTATCTAGGACAGCCCCTTAATTTTTTCTGCATCTTCATCACTAAAACCGGTACGTTCAGCCAATTGTGGCGTCATGCCGCCAAAAGCCACATAAATCGCTTTATCGACGCGGTGTTTCATACCCATTGTATCGGAGCTTTTTTTGGTTCCGTCGCCTTCGCCACTGACACTTTTAGTGATTTGGGTGCTGGTAATACTAACTGGCTCAATACTAAAAGCGGATTGAATAGATACAGGGCCACGGATGGGTATAGATATTAATTGTTGCATAAGTTATCGCATGCTATAATTGAGCGTATGAATAGAGCAGAAATACGCAGTCATAAAAGAAAAGAAGTCGTTGAGGCCATTATAGTACGTGAAGAGCCTGTGCATTTGGTCGCGCAAATTTATAATATCCCACAACGAACAATATTTGATTGGTTATCACGTTATCGTAGCGGAGGATGGGGAGCACTACTCGAAGGTGCCAGAACAGGAAGGAAACGCAAACTATCTGCTGATGACATGAAATGGCTATATGATGCAATAACATTAGGCAATCCGCTTAATCACCAGTTTGAATTTTGCTTATGGACTTTGAATATTATTCGGGAAATGATTGCCTTCGAGAAAGGTATCAAGTTGAGTAAAAGTTCTATTAGCCGCTTGCTCGGCCATCTTGGCCTGAGTCCACAACGCCCCATATACAAATCGTACAAGCAAGATCCAAAAAAGATTGAACAGTACATCAGCAAAACATTTCCTGATGTTGCAAGGCAGGCTAAAAAGCTCGGTGCCCAAATATATTTTGTTGATGAAGCCTCGGTTCGTAGTGATTCGCATCGTGGTCTTACTTGGGGAAAAGTTGGAGAGACACCGATAGTAAAAGACAGTGGCGGACGTTTTGGATTAAGTGTTATCAGTGGCATAACGCCTCGCGGAGATATGCGATTTAGCTTTATTGAAGGGAAGATGAACTCAAAGCGATTTATAAAATTCTTAAAACAACTTCAAGGCGATGCAAGTCAGCCAATTGTTGTGATAGTTGATAATGCAAGGTATCACCATAGCAAAGAGACACAGGCATTTATAAAGTCCCAGGAAGAATCTGGCAACGGTAAGATCGTAATGGCTTTTCTGCCACCTTACTCACCAGAATTGAACCCAGATGAGCAGGTATGGAACCATGCAAAATCACGTTTATCTAAATTACCTATTGCTAGCAAAGACGCCATGAAGAGTAGCTTCACTTCTATATTGAGATCCATCCAGAAAACAACCGCTCTGATCAAGAGTTTTTTCAAAATGAAAGATACGCTGTACATTACAGATGCAATGATTTAGATATACGGTTCAATGTGCGAATACTTATGCAACGATTAATATATTGAACCGTATTTGCCACGGACGCGGGTACCCACGGATCATCCGTACCGATAATGGCAAAGAATTTACCAGCAAAGCAATGCTCAATTGGGCGTATGACCACGACGTAACGTTACGTCTGATCGAACCCGGTAAACCGAACCAGAATGCCTACATCGAATCGTTCAATAACCGCCCGTTGATGTGCTGCAAACAGGCAAGCCATGCAAGACACGTTTTACTGACATTTCATTCACAATCTTTTGGCAGGAACTATCCGCACTCAACGCTTGGGCGATAAACATCGCCAGAGTTTCCGTTGGTGGAAAGAGACGCTCTCGATGATCAGGCAGTAACGATTCTACTTTCCAGAGAAGTTCATCACTCGTTAGCAAGTTGAAAAAACTATACACGTCATTTCCCCGCATGACCTTCGTTAAACGTGCTTGTTTCAGCTGCTTAAGTTTACTGTTAAGATTCATTGAGGCTGCCTTCCTTTGAATGATTGCATTTTGTTTTGTCGCAATCAGCATATCATTCCATAGGCAGCCTTTTCTTTATCTATTTCAATGCCTTAGGCTTAAGTAAGTGCCATTCGGGTCAGAGTAAAAATTATAAAGTTGTCACCAATAAATCATACATAAAAATGAATAGTTTTTACTCTTGTATCTTACCTTCCAGCGATTTATGTTTGTACAAGTATGAATCGCCAGGTGAGAGAGGATGCGTTTACTCTTGGGTGTTATAACCTGTGGGTCAGATTATTCCCTCACCTATTTGTTTTCCACTGAACGGTATCTTAGGCATTAAAGCCTGCATTCACAAGGTTAGTAAAACAAATGATTAAGTCTCCTACATCACATTCTGTTCTGGGCATCGATATCTCAAAAAAGAAATTCGATGTTGCTCTCTTGCTTCCTAACGGAAAGCGTAAAAATAAAAGATCGGAAGAGCGTCGTGTAGGGAAAGAGTGTAGATCTCGGTGGTCGCCGTATCATTAAAAAAAAAAAAAAAAAAAAGACCAGTGTAACTATA
>CAJVYT010000387.1 GCA_913009765.1 uncultured candidate division Zixibacteria bacterium | reverse complement strand
CTAAATTCGGAACATACTTCGACTCCGCTCAGCATGACATATTATAAGTTGTTGTGTTTCAAGTCACCCTGAGCGGAGTCGAAGGGTCTTGAAACATATTTTGGACTTTTTCAACAAGCCCCAAGGGGCAAGCTACCCTACTTCTTCATCCGCTTCATCATCTGAGGTTACATCCAATTTCTTCGTCAATATCAGATACAGCAAATACACTATCGAACAAGAGATTGCCGAGTCGGCAATGTTGAACGTCCACCAGCGTTCAAGATGAAACCCGAATATATTAATATCAATAAAATCTACATCAAGAAAATCAACTACCTTGCCAAGTGTTATCCTGTCAATCAAATTGCCAATCGCACCACCCGCAATGAATGAAAGCGGAATAGACAACTGCAGTTTTGTACGATTGATATAGATATAATAAAGAACAAATAGTAAAATCAGCGATGCCGAGATAAGATAATAATTAGATGAACCCAAATTGGTTCCCATCGCCCCCCCCTTATTGTACAAAAGAGTAAACATAAAAAACTGTCCGATAACTTCTACCGGCTTGTTAAAGGTAAGGGAATTAACAGCCCATATCTTTGTTATCTGATCCAAAAAAGCAACAAAAGCAATTATGGCAAGCGGTATAAAAAGGTGTCGTTTGGGTTGGCTGTTCAAACTATTATCTCTTGCCTTTAACAGGTTTTGGTTTTTTCTTTTCATCGGCTTCTTTACAACTAATACAAAAGCGGGCGTGCGGAACAATTTCAAGTCTGGCAAGCGGTATATCTTTGCCGCACTCAAAACATTTTCCATAGGTGCCGTCTTCAATTCGTTTGAGTGCTTCATCAATATGATGCACAAAGCGACCGGATTTAGAGCCTCTTGCAAACGCCATTTCACGCTCCATTGCATCGGTACCTTGGTCAGCCATGTGATACGAATGCGATGAAAGGTCACCGGTTTTTTCTTTTAAAGTTGCATCAAAACGGGAAGTTATACCGGATATTTCTTTGGTCATTGTTGCCCGTTTTTCCAAAAGAAGCTGTTTAAATTTTTTTAAATCGGACTTTTTCATTTTTTTACCACCGATTCTATTTTTTCAGAACTTCTATTTCTGCTTTTTCGCCGTTTATGTTCCACTCGGTGCCGTTTGTTATTGCTTCTTTAAACTCCAAAGAGTCGGCTAAAGTTTCACTTTTAATAAAATCTTTATATTTCCCTAAAGCATCAACTAATTTTTTTGATGATGACACAAAAATATCAATTCGATCGGTTACTTCAAACCCGTTTGTTTTCCGCATATTCTGAACTTTATTAACAACCTCACGGGCAAAACCTTCTGAAAGTAATTCATCTGAGAGCAATGTTTCCAAAGCAACAGTTAGCTGACTTTCAGATTCAACCGCATAATTTTCAATTTCTGTTTTGATAATATCGATTTCATCAGTTGTTAATTCAAACGATGAGCCGTTTATATCAAGCGAAATAGTTTTATCAATACTAAACTTTTTAACAATATCAGAATCAAGGGCTGCAATTTGAGCGGCAGCATCTTTTGCATTTTTGCCAAGTTTAGAGCCGGCAGTTTTGAAATTTAGTTTAGCCGAATAAGTAACTAAATTATCTAACGAATCTGATGCTTCAATTTCTTTGATATTCAACTCATCTTTAATGACATAAATAAAATCAGAAAGAGAATCAAACGACCGACCGTCGGGTAAATTAATTATCAGTTTTGCAAGAGGCTGGCGAACTTTTAAATTTTTACGGGAACGAGCAGCTCTTCCGAGCGAGACAATTTTTTCCGTAAGTCCCATCACAGTTTCAAGTTCGGTGTCAATAAGTGACTCGTCAGCTTTAGGATAATCTGTCATGTGGATAGAAAGCGGAATGTTATATTTTCCCCTGTTTTCACCCATCAACTCTTTCCATATCATTTCAGAAACAATCGGAATAACCGGAGCCGATAATTGACAGACACCGGCGAGCATGTGATAGAGAGTGAGATATGCTCTCATTTTTGAGGGGTCATCTCCCTTTGCCCAAAAACGACGACGGTTATTACGGACATACCAATTAGAGAGTTCTTCAATAACAAAATGCTGAATAGCACGAGTCGGTTTGGTAATTTCGTAGTTATCAAACGATTCAGTCACTTCTTTAACAAGTGAGTTGTATCTTGAAATAATCCATTTGTCAAATATATCAGGCTCACCGGCTTTGTTTGCTAAAAATGTTTCTATCGATTTATTTTCAGATTCTGCACGCTCAGCAATATTATCGATATTGGCATAGATAGCAAAAAACGAATATGTATTTTTTAAAGTATCAAAATATTTTCTTATAACTTCTTTGAGCCCTTCAATGTCAAATTTAGTCGGAAGCCAGGGGTTTGATGTTGACACCATATACCAGCGAACAGGGTCAGCTCCAAAATTGTCAACAGTTGTAAACGGGTCGACAACGTTTCCTTTATGCTTAGACATTTTTTTACCATGTTTGTCTAAAATAAACTCAAGGACAATGACATTTTTAAAAGGAGGTTTATCAAATAGAATTGTAGAAATAGCCAAAAGCGAATAAAACCATCCACGAGTTTGGTCAACAGCTTCAGAAATAAAATCCGCCGGATATTTTGTTTCAAACTTTTCTTTGTTCTCAAATGGATAATGCCACTGTGCAAACGGCATCGCACCGGAATCAAACCATACATCAACAACTTCAGGAATACGCGTCATCGCACTTCCGCATTCGCAGGTCAGCTTAATATTATCCATCATCGGTTTATGCAGATCGACTTCTTTGGGAACATCAATTCCCTCTTTGCGTAACTGCTCGATAGAACCAACCGCACGTTTTTTCTTGCAAGAGTCATCATCACAAATCCAGATTGGAATTGGAGTCCCCCAGAACCGTTCACGTGAGAGTGCCCAGTCAACATTGTTTTCAAGCCAGTTGAGCATACGACCGGTACGGATTTCATCGGGATGCCAGTTTATAAGATTATTATTTTTAATAAGTTGTTCTTTAAACTGTGTCGTTTTGAGATACCATGATTTTTGAGCGATATAAATAAGAGGTGAATCGCATCGCCAGCAGAACGGATAGTTATGTTCGTACTGTTCTTTTTTAAACATTTTCCCGGCAATCTTTAAATTCTTTATAATCTCTTTGTCGGCATCTTTGATAAACATGCCGTTGTATGGTTTTACAAAATCTTTAAATGTTCCGTTGTTGTGAATTGCCTGAAAAACCGGAAGATTATTTTCTTTGCCGATTAAGTAATCATCGGCACCAAACCCCGGGGCGATATGTACAATACCGGTACCGTCATCAAGTGTAACAAAATCTCCGTTGACGGCAAAATATGCTTTGTTGGACTCATCTGCAAAACAATCAAAGAGTGGTTCATATTTTCGTCCGACAAAATCGGAACCTTTGAATTTTTCTAAAACTTTTACTTCTTCTTCACCGCCAAAAATTTTATTGATTAGTGTTTCGGCAAGCAGAAGTTTTTCATCATCATGTTCAACCAAAGCGTAGACAGCATCGGCTTTGAGACAGATTGCGGCATTTGACGGAAGTGTCCAGGGGGTTGTTGTCCAGACAAGGTATGAAAAATCGCCGTCAGATGCTTTCATTTTGACATAAATCGACGGGTCTTTTATCATCTGATAGCCTTGGGCTACCTCGTGCGATGAAAGCCCTGTGCCACATCGAGGACAGTAGGGAACAATTTTATGACCTTGATAAATTAAATCACGGTCGAAGAAATTCTTCAAAATCCACCAGACAGATTCTATATAGTCATTTTTGAGCGTTACATAGGCATCATCCAAATCAAGCCAGTAGGCAGTACGGCGGGTGATTGTGTTCCATTCTTCAAGATAGGTAAAGACCGATTCGCGGCATTTTTTGTTAAATTTATCAATGCCGTATTCAACAATTTCTTTTTTCGATTTTAAACCAAGCTGTTTTTCCACTTCGATTTCTACCGGAAGTCCGTGTGTGTCCCATCCGCCTTTGCGGTCGACTCTGAAGCTCTGCATGGATTTGTATCTGCAGACTAAGTCTTTGAGATCGGAAGAGCACACGTCTGAACTCCAGTCACACTGATATATCTCGTATGCCGTCTTCTGCTTGAAAAAAAAAAAAAAACAAAAATAAAAATA
>CAJVYT010000386.1 GCA_913009765.1 uncultured candidate division Zixibacteria bacterium | reverse complement strand
TTGAACTGTTGGTGGATGAAGAGCTGGTGCACGACGTTGCCGACTTGTACCGATTAAAGCAGCAACAACTGGTCGGGCTGGAACGGATGGCCGACAAGTCGGCACAGAACCTGGTCGACGCCATTGAAAAAAGCAAGGCTACGACCTTGCCGCGTTTCCTGTTTGGGCTGGGCATTCCGCAGGTGGGTGAGACCACCGCACTGACACTGGCACGGCACTTCGGTAATCTGAAGGATTTAATGAAGGCCAAAACTGAGACCCTGGAAAACATCATGGACGTCGGCCCTATTGTTGCCAACAGTATTCACACCTTTTTTCATCAAAAACATAATCGTGAAGTTATACAACGCCTGCAAAAACGGGGCGTGCACTGGGACGACATAGAAGTAGTGGATCAAGACCAACAAACCCTGGCCGGCAAAACCTTTGTCTTGACCGGTACCTTAAAATCCATGACGCGCGATGAGGCCAAGGCCAAACTGCAGGCCCTGGGCGCCAAGGTTGCGGGCAGTGTGTCGTCAAAAACGGATTATGTCGTTGTCGGCGCCGATCCGGGATCGAAGGCGAGGAAGGCGGAAGCGTTGGGGGTTGCTATTCTGGATGAGAAGCAGTTGCAGAAACTGCTTTAAAAACATGTATAGTGTTGATAGGAAAGTGAATATTAAGAAATCCTTAACTACTAATGGCGTGTTATATAGTGATTGGTGCAGATATGTATAGTTATACGAATAGGTGAAACAAATATGACCGATAAGCCGGATGTTAAGCCAGGTGATTGGATCAGCTTTGGTAGCGGAGTCCTGCCAAAGAGTGCGGTAGTGTGTAATGTTTATGAAGATAGCACGCTTGAAGATATCGAAGTGGTATATCTGGACGATCGCGATAGAGCAATCAATGAGGATATGGTTTGGAAGAATGGGGAATGGGAATTCACAATATCGGGCCCATGTGGAGGATATGCGGATAAGTACGACCGTCTAAGAACCTACGTGGCGCAGCTTAGAAGGGGACGGCATTAATTCGTATAACAATCGGCTCGAGAAAATAGGTGCCAGAAAACAATTGTTTCTAGTATTAGCTAAAATTGTTCTCTGACAGCTATTTTGTAATTATTTCTGCTAGAATCCACTTTGGAGATTAATATGTCAGATATTACTGAACTACTACAGTTATCCTTGCAAGACAGATATATAAGTATTTTTCAGGATAATGATCGCACTTATCCCAATACTGATAGTGAACTTTGGCTTGCGCAACCTTTTGCGCAAAAAGTAGTTAAATCTACCACATCAAGCTCATCATCTGAGTTGCCAGAAACAACTCCATTAGACTAGTACAATTTAGCCCTTGTTAAGGAGTAAGTATGCCAAATTGGAATGAGGTGCTAAATGAAATATCAGGGCTAGAAGCTGCGCACACTCAAGCTGCGCGTAGCTCTCTTGTAAAAGTTAGACATAAATATTTAAATAATCTTCACGTCAAAACTGGCCGCAATATAATTGCATACTATTCTGGCTGGCTATCAAAACCCAACAATCATCAGAATTCATTAGTAGATGAAGATAAAAATGGATTTATGACGGCTATTCATAATTTGAAAAGATCTCAAGGGTTGGATTTAATTTTACACACACCTGGCGGTAGTATCTCGGCTACACAATCATTAGTGAACTATTTGCGCATGATGTTTGGTGATGACATTCGTGCAATCGTTCCCCAAATAGCTATGTCTGCAGGCACAATGGTTGCCTGCTCATGCAAATCCATACTTATGGGCAAAGAATCAAATCTTGGCCCTATAGACCCACAGCTTGCCGGTGTCCCAGCGTATGCAGTTATTGAGGAGTTTAACCGCGCATGTCAAGAAATCACCCTACCATCGGGTGAAATTGATAAAGCAAAACTTGCTATATGGCAACAAATTATAGGCCAATATAGGCCTACATTTCTTACACAGTGTAAGCACGCAATAACTCGCTCTAATGCTTTCGTTCAAGATCAACTTACAAAAGTAATGTTTAGCGGATTAAAAACTGCCAGAACTAAAGCCAAAAAAATTGTTCAAGAATTAACTAAGTATCAAGATGGTCATGACAGGCATTACCATATCGATGAATGCAAAAAAATGGGGTTAAAGATTGAACCTTTAGAAAAAGATAATGAATTACAAGACTTGGTTCTAACAGTACATCATTGTTATATGCACACCCTAATGAACACCCCCGCCTTCAAAATCATCGAAAATCATAAAGGTATTGGGATGTCAAAAAATGAACCCCGTCAAAGGTAGCAGAAAGGGGTCGGTGACAAATAGTAATCATTATCATACGCATTTGTCACCGACCCCTTAACTCAACTCCGACCTCTTTAGTGCAAACGTTATGTATTTGAAAAGGTAATCATATGGCAAATGAAATAAGTAGAATTCGTGAGCAGTTTCAGTCTGGATTGTGGCCTCAGTTCGTAGAGCATGTTGAGTTAGAGAATTTAAGAAGCTGGGTCAAACAAGGTGTAAATTTCAATTTTCCAGTAACTGCAATTATCGGTGAGAATGGCACTGGAAAAAGCACTTTATTAAAATCTTTAGCATGTGCGTATGAGCATCCTGACGGCCCAAAGAAAACATTTTATCCATCCCAATTCTTTATAGATACTCAGTGGGAAACATTAACAAATTGTAAAATAACGTATAGAGTCAAGACAGGGGGCGTCTCAAGAACATTCAATATTAGGAAGCCTACACAAAGATGGAAATATCCATCTGATAGAATTAAGAGGAATGTGTTTATATTAGATATATCAAGAACACTTCCTCTAGATGCTACAGTAGGTTATGCGAAATTAGCTAAGCAGGCTCAGAAGGAAGTATCTGATGAAGTGTTGTCACAAGATAATCAAGAATATTTATCCTACATATTAGGACGTGATTACTTAGGCGCACGATTTACAACAACTGAATTTGATGAAAAAAAGCAAGTAGGTTTATTACGGAGAGAATTTGGAGAAATGTCACAGTTTCATCAAGGAGCCGGTGAAGACGCGACACTAGATCTATTTCAGCTGTTTGAAACAATTCCAAATTATTCTTTGTTAATAATCGATGAAGTTGAAGCGTCTCTACACCCGAAAGCACAAAGAAGATTAACTAAGTTCTTGCTAACTTTGTCAAGAATTAAAAGAATTCAGGTTGTACTTAGCACTCACAGTCCTTATGTGCTGGAAGAATTACCATCAGAGTCAAGAATACTTTTAATGCCTAATGATCAAAGTTCAATAAACGTGGTCACTAATGTTTCTACAGAATTTTCAATGAGTAAGATTGATGATTCAGATAATCCCGAGCTGTATTTATATGTCGAAGATGTTGAGGCAGAAACGTTAATGTACGAAATACTAAAAAAATATGATATTGATGACAAAATACTGCCTAGAGTAAAATGTGTAGTTGTAGGCCCAGCAAATGTGGTTAAAACTATGGGTAAACTTTCTTCCAGTAATCAGCTTCCTATGCCAGGCTTAGGTGTACTTGATGGTGATATTGAAGAGTCTGAAGGTTGTATTAATTTGCCGGGAGAAATTGCGCCAGAAATTATGTTGTTTAACAGTTTAAAAGATAAAGATTGGCCAAATCTAGATGCGCGATTTGGGATTGGTGCAGGTACATTGTTTACAATTTTAGAAGATGCCATGCTTGTCCCGGACCATCATAAGTGGCCAGAAATTGTTGGAGATAAAATACGAATGGGCAAAAAAAATGTGTGGCAAGTCCTTGTAAAAGAATGGGTCACTGAGTGTTTAGATCAGAAAGTGGGGGGCAGGCTAGTAGATATTATACAAGAGAAGCTGGAGTCTACAGAAGTAAAAGGGGTCGGTGACAAATAAGAATCATTACGAAGGTAATTTCTCCTTGAGAGGAATCACTCAATGTCAACGTTAACGCTCATTATAGGAAACAAGAATTACTCTTCATAAAAGAAAAAATAGGTGTCAGAGAACAATTGTTTCTAATATTAGAGAATATTGTTCTCTGACACCTATTTTGCCTATTTTGATCGGCAAATCGGGACCGGCTCAGTCGATAAAGAAAACGCTCCAGGCCGTAACGGGTCAAAACGAGATCAAAATTCTCACCTCGGTCTTTCGCGAGGTTTAACAGTCGCTGTCGGGCCGACGCGG
>CAJVYT010000385.1 GCA_913009765.1 uncultured candidate division Zixibacteria bacterium | reverse complement strand
TCAACTCAGCAGCATGTGATAGAAAAATTCCTCCAAACATCAATATTGCTGTTAGCAACAGAGATCTGGTGAGTAATTTAATCAATCTTTTCATAATGACTCGATATTTAAATTGTTTGCCTAACGGCCTGCATAACCTGCCGCTTTGGAGACTAACTTGAGAAAAGAACTAACCTTTGCTCCGAAGACCGCCAAACCCCAAAAAACCAACGAGTGTAAGCGGTCAGGTTCCAGGTAGAAGCGGCGATTACTCGCCGCTCCCCCCACAGATCCGTACTTGTGGGATTACTACATACGGTTCTTCGGTATACAACCGCACTAAGCTGAACTTATCAGCGGTTGTATAATCCCACACATTACATGTAGAACGCATAACTTTGCCGCCCGCTTACAACAGAAATTCAAAATGAGTGGACAATTTTCGGTTTAGCTAATGGATAATGTTCCAGAAACTTAGTAAACTTCTCATAGGAAAGGTAGCCATCACGGGAACGTCGACCAAGCCAACGTTTCCATGCTTTTAAAACCGCTTCATAATACACTTCAAGAAACTTGTAATTACTACGTAAACCATAGTATTGGTAATGACCAATTAACTTTAGGTTCAGTGCAGCTTGTTGTTCCTTGACGCTTATATGACGGTTCTGTTTACACCATTTCCAGATGACTGTTATTTTCATCCGCAGCTTCTTAGCAGATGTCTTCCTTTTCACTACCCAGTAACCTTTTCTCGATTTTCCCCAAAAGTGCGTGAAACCAAGATAATCAAATGTTCCTGCACCTTTAGTTTCTGTACTGCTATAGGACGGTTTTCTGAATTCCACAAGCTTTGTCTTTTCAGGATGGATGCTAAGACCAAAGCGATTAAACCGCTTGGGCAAAACTGCCATCACTCGTCGGGCATCTTCTTCCAACTCCAAGCCGATGATAAAATCATCTGCAAAGCGGTTAATGAAACAACGCCCTTTAAGATGCGGCTGTATCATTTCAACAAACCATTCATCAAGCACATAATGCAGAAAGATATTGGCTAATAACGGCGAAATCACTCCGCCTTGCGGTGTCCCCTTCTTGGGATAAGAGAGTTCTTTGTTCTCTACCACACCTGCTTTTAACCATTTACCTATTAATCGAATGATTCCGCCATCCTTGATGCGTTTTTCTACAAATTCACGCAGTATGTTATGGTCAATGTTATTAAAGAATCCTTCGATGTCTGCATCAATTATCCAGTTTATATGTTGAGCGTATAACTGTTCTCGAACTTCCTTGATGGCAAGATGCGGACTATGCCCGCTTATAAATCCGTGTGAGAATTCATGGAAGACATTCTTATAGATAGGGGCAAGCAGTATCGTTACTGCCTTCTGCACTATCTTATCTTCTATTTCAGGAATTCCTAACGGACGCTTCTTGCCTTTTTCCTTGTCGATCCACACTCGTTTTACGGGCGGCGCAATATAGCGCAGTGTCCGTAGTCGGTCGTACAGTTCTTCAAAATTTTCTTCGAGATTCTTAGCATAGTCATACGCTGTTGTGCCCGAGACTCCGCTTGCTGCATCCTTGCGTAATTGTCTGAAAGACTCTCGCAGAAGTTCCATGTTTATCAAATGCGCTATCGATATAAACTGGAGTGTTGAATCTTCTCTTGCAAGTTCTGCAATTCTCTCCAGTTTCGGTGATATGGTTGGTAAATTCTGTGTTTTTCCCCTGTCTGCTACAGGCAGCCATAGTTCCCTAAAGTGAAACGTTATGCCCGGTGTCACCTTCGCCATTCAAATACTTCCGAATGTCCACCATCCCTTTGGCGGATACAGTGGGTCGCTTGGGCTTAATACACTTCCCCACCTACTCGTTCAGGAGGAATGATTCCTGAACATCGCTAATATGAGACACTAAGACTGCCAAAAGCCCTTCTCCGTTCGCTTCGCGGTTAGCTATCGCTTACGGATACCTTGCATGCTCCCTTTTTTTCGTGGTTCTCTTCTTAAGACTCTTTCATAAGGTTAGAGCAAAACCTTATCGAAAGCCAGGAGTTTGCCCTTTCGGCAGGATTGGTACTCCCATGACCGCAATTTTACAAGGAGACAGATGGCTCTCTCCTGCCTGCGGACAGGCAGGCAAGTTCCCGGATTATCCCTTTGAAAATATGCCCCGCTCGCAATTACAGACCCCGGTGGTGTCTTACAAACTCACCATAACGCTTATAAGACTACTGCCTTCCGTACGCATCAAAGCCGTCGGCTTTCTCCCGACAAGCCGGGATTATCTAAAAGACCACAACTATACATATTTCGGGGCTCAGTGACGCAGCCTACTTTCTTGATTCCCTCAGCTTCGTACTCTCATTACTGAGTTTGCACGTGAGGTTCACTACTAACCTGTTGGTTAGACTTTTGTTAGGTGGGACTTGCGCCGAATATGATCAGCACGCACCCACTGGATAATGATATCGAATTTCATGTTACAAAGAACAGTCCCAACGACCCGGATTTAACTTGACACGATGATTGCTTGGTTAGAGCGTCCAACTTGTTAATAAAAATGAAAATAGATTGTCCATAAATCTGGTTTTATTTACTTTAGAATTTACCCTATACTTTCGAAATTTACACAAACAAAGTCTTATTCGACAATTCTGTATTCGTAGACACACGATACATTCCGATAATCAATCAGATATATCCTGTCATCGTATATAGAAAAATTGTCAAACATAACATTTGGAAAAGGAACCTTAAATTGTAAAATGCCATTAGAATTAAACACATCGAATTCATAACAATCTGTTAAATTTTCTTTAATATCAAACGTGTTGAACTTATTCGGCTTTTTAAGGAATGTTAAAACCCATATTCTGTTTTTATAATCAATATAGATCCCCTTTGTAACGGATGTAACTGAGGGCAATAGAAATTCCTTTCTCATATTTCCGCTTTTCATTTCTATGGGTATCATTTCATTTTTTATTTCATAAGGGAGAGGTCTATCAGCAGAAAAAATCATTTTACCATCGGGTGAGTATTTGCATATTCTATTTTGATAGTTGTATGCAACATAAATGTTATCATGATTATCCGTCACAAAAGATACGATATTGGCATTTACTGTCAACTCTGGATAATCATAAAGTTTTACAGCACCGAAAGAACGGATAATCGTTCCTTTTTTATCATATATTGATAACAATTTAGGTTCCCCTGAATTTATCCAATTCTGAGGATGGTTTGGTAGAACCACACGCGAATCGGAGAGGACTGCCATACCAGATTTTTCATATTCAACTCCGATACTGCCAAATCTAAAAATATGTTCAGGTATGAAGCTATCTTCATATTTTAGGTCAACTGACAAGATAGAAATTTTTGAACCAGCCACATATAATTTATTCTTACTCTTATTCAATCTTAAAAAATATGGAGAAAGAAAATCACCTGGTCCCCGACCTTTTTGCCCGAAAGATGAAATAAATTCATAGTTTTTATTATATCTTTTAATAATGCAACCATCGCTTTCAAGTATGAGGATATCGCTATTGGAAAGTCGGGCTACATCTACAGGATTCCACAAAATGTCTTCTTCTAGTTCGCTTTCCAGTTTTCCGATTTTTCCGAGAAGTTTCAATTTCACATTGATATCATCGTCATGTTGTGAAGCGTGATTGTGGACATACCTAATACCATCAATTTCTTCAACTGTGAATAATGAAGAATCAATTGATGAATTATTGCAGGATATTAGAAGCAAAACTGATATTAAAGCAATGATTAAAGTTATAAAGAGTTGATGTCTCAAATTTTTTTCCTTTTTAAGGGAGTAGCGATTTAAATTGTTTATCTTCAGTATTTTTAAGAATTAAATTCAATGAAAGATTTAATGAACGTTTTTTATCCCGATATTTATATGACATATTTTAGTAAACTTTCCTAGCTCTAACGCTTAACTAAGCTGACGAAACCGGGAACCAAATTACAAAATGAGACAAAACCCGAACCAAATCCACAAAAAATTCTAAATTGCAGTCCGCTGTTTCGTTCGGCTTAAGTTAATTGTTAAACTTTTCTTTAACACTTGCCCACGAGTATTGACATGTAAGTTATTGTTATTATTAGACCGGTTCTTTGAAAATCCCAAAAGTGTGGTGCCACAGAATATGCTGACATTTCTTGATTATTTGTATAAT
>CAJVYT010000384.1 GCA_913009765.1 uncultured candidate division Zixibacteria bacterium | reverse complement strand
TTGAAAAAGTCCAAAATATGTTTCAAGACCCTTCGACTCCGCTCAGGGTGACTTGAAACACAACAACTTATAATATGTCATGCTGAGCGGAGTCGAAGTATGTTCCGAATTTAGAGGTTTATCAACAGTCCCCAAGCGGTGTGCCACCCGTCATTTTAAAACATCTATTGTTACATACTTTTAAAGAATGCAGGTATTTTTGTTTTACTCTCATGACGGTACATCATGAATTCTATCGGAACTATTTCATAATCAGTAGTATCTTGTACATATACAGAGTCAGAATAAATATTTGTTTCCTTTTTATATTTATTTAAAACACCATTAGAAAATTTAGCATTAAATGATATTTTAACACTATCTACATCTTCAGAAATTTCAACTTTATAATAATTGTTCCCTCTTATACCTAGACTAAAACTTTTGTCTAATGATTTTTTTTGATTTGGATTAGAAAAATATAAATAATTAAGAACATCTATTCTTAAAATTTCATAATTGGGGTACAGGGTCATACTTACTGAGTCAATCATAATATCCTTTAATTCAGTATTGAATTTGTCCTTATTATAAACATCTATATCAAAATTAAACTCATTTGGTGTTCTAGGAGTATTATCACCTGCAATGTTTTTATAGGCATATAATACTGGTTTAAAGACCCAACCATACGTTTCCTGTTTGGCTAAGTACTCATCTGGTAAGAACTCTCTATACCACAGGTAAGTACACGATGAAAGTAGTGTAGACAGAAACAATAATAAAATAATTTTTTTCATAGTCACCTTTAATATTTAATAGAAATATATACGGTTTTGATGTTGGCGGCAGATGCACGGGTACCCCATCTCCGCCTTGGCGGACGGTGGGATGAGATAAAACTCACCTTTGTTAAATTACTTTTCATAATCTAAGAACAAAGATATCGAACAGATTGTCAATTATAAAAAGACTGGATCCCAGATCAAGAGGCTGTGTCGCAATACAAATTTTCGCCATGTTATGTTAGTTCCTGAACACGCAAAGCGGGTTTGTGAACTAACATTATGTATTGAGACACAGCCTCCAAGTCTGGAATGACATAAGGGAAGTGGGGATGTCTAATTAGTACACACTTCGACTCCGCTCAGTATGACAAATTGATAGTAATATGATGTCGAAACCACAGGGGTTTCGACCTGTTTAGCTCGGACGCAAGTAAGGAGTTATAGCTAAATAAAACAGAGAAAGAGTGTTTGCTGTGGTCATAACAATTTACAGATATTGATATTATAACTTACTCAAATGTACATCAATATTCTCATTTGGCGTTATATGAAATACCGTACCTCCCAGTGATGAAAAAATATCACACACCTTTTTAGAATTATCGATTAATATTGCATTCTTGATATTTCCAATGACATACTTGCGAAATAGAAAACCATTATTTTCACTCTTTAAATTTTTTTCATTATAAGAGTTAACCACAGCGTCAAAATAAAATTCCAATTTCAAAGCAGGTTTGATAAACCGATCAAAACAATCCATATTATCTGTAACCAATACAGTATGGTACTTTTCTTGAAGAGCCTTAATTCTTTCAAGTGTAGCTTTAGAAATATTCATTTTTTTACAATCAGAAATAAATCTTTCCCACATATCATTTTTATCAATCGATAGTTTTTCTGACAGAAGTTTATTGATGTATTCGGATGTGTAAACGCCTTTCATCCAATCAATAACAATATCAGTATTTTCTGTAAAAAGAAATATTTGAAGTTTTTCAAAAATATCAGATGGAAGACTTCGCCAAAATTTGTCATCGCAGAGAGTACCGTCAAAATCAATAAATAAAGTTTGTTTCATGAGTCTAAAATATTTCTGTAGATCGCGGTTAATGGTTATGGTTAGTTCACAATTCGCCAAGGCGAATCAGAAACAAACGAAACAGGGAAATTTGTTACATATATAAAGATGTTGGGTTTCTCACTATTATATTTTTTTAGAATCGGAACACCAACCTACTGGCTAACGAAACAGAAAATTATGATGTCGAAACCACTGGGGTTTCGACCTGCTTAGCATTATTGTCAGGTCTCGGGGAGACCTGACCTACTACTAACTATTTTGAAGTTATGTCAGGTTTCGGGAAGACGGTACCTACTTTACCGAATCAGGTGCTATAGTATCAAAATATATCGTATCATCCTGATTGTATTCATCGAGATAATACTCTTCTTGCAAATAGTCAATTTCAAGCGGTTGGATTATAATCTCCATCGACTGCCCCATGCGGTTCACTTCCATTATCGAACCACCATCGTTATATGTATCCAACAGATATTCTATAATCTGTTTATGGTTTCGCACTATTTTATCATCAACACGTCTGATAACATCATCTGCTCGCAGTCCACATGCATAGGCAAGACGGTATTCATCTATTTTGGTGACAGTCGGATGTCCGGCATCGTTGAGGGTAACAGCAAACCCAAATTTCCCTTTTAAGGGAATATCTTCGACAAAAGTTCTTTTTTTCTGATATTTATCTGATTTTTTCATACGGGGAGTACGGGTAACTGTTACCAAACGTGAACGGGTCGGTTCGCTTGCAATCCAGTCAGACAATGTTTTTTCAGGTGTTAAAATCCAGTCACGTTCAAAATATTCTTCAAATATTTTTCGTCCCGGAAATTTATTTTTCCAAAATGCAGATTGGGTAATGTCGTAGGTTGTGTCAACACCCATAACAGAATACGATGTTGTCAGAGCTAACAGCATCGCTAAATTATCAAACCGGTATGGGGTTTTACGCATCAAAGGATGATAACTTATTGAAAGTTTCTCGGCATCGCCGGGGCGGTCTGCCTGCAGCAGCATTCGTTTGGCAAGAAAATATATCAAGAGCAGTTTTTGTTTCTGGATATCAGGGGCAGATTCAATAAAAGTACCGTTGTTAATTCCTCCAAGCGGAAGAATCAATGGAGAGGAAGAACCAATTTGGGGATAATACCGAAGCAAGTACAAGTCAAATTCTTTTTCTTCCCATTCAATACCGGACAGTTCGGTTAAAATATGAAGTATTGTATCACCCTGAATTTCCCAAAACGATGTCAAAGCAGAGTCGTTTTTTTGAACCCATCGTATATCAGCTGTAAGTGAACGATTTGTGTACATCTTTGGGAAAAGTGATTTTTGCAAATCAAAGGCACGGTCATTTACAATTACTTTTGGGATTTCATTACTGAAAGTAAACAGTGAATAAAATGTGTTTTGAGCAGATAAAGAACTAAAGCTCAGTGTTGCAAATAACAATATGTATAATATTTTTTTCATACAGAGGAAATAATAGGTTTCGAGCATGAAAGCAAGGTAAAATATTTATTCTTTATCAAGTCCCCTTTGACCCCGCCTAAGCACTTGTTGATAAAGTCCAAAATGTCACAACTTGAGCAGTCAGGAACCCCTTCCTGACTGTTTAATCGTCGGGAAAGGGTTCCCCCGACGACGCATTAATAGGTTTATCAACAAGCCCCTAAGCGGGCAGGGTGACTTGAAAGACAATAAATTATAATTTGTCATGCTGAGCTTGTCGAAGTATTGCTCAATTTATTACCAAACTTTTTATTGGTCGGTATCTATTTGAGGAGGTTGTGGAAAATATGCTGATTCAGGTTTTGGCTCAACCAGTTCAATATAAAAAAGAGTCATAAAAGTTGTTGCAAAAACCCCAAAATAACCGCCTACTACAAAAGTAATCGGTAGTCCAATAAACAGAGCAGCCATCATTGCCGGAAGAGATGTTAAATGCATTGCCTGAATCATCGTATCAATTGGAAAATTAAGAATTAACCACATAATTCCAATCATTATTGCAAAAGCAAAACCAAAAGCGAGCAAAATAAAAAATGCTGCTGTATTTTTTCCAAAATTCAGTTTGACAAGCTGTACTCCTTCGCCTATTGCTTCTATAATACCTGAACTTCTTAGGACAATAACTCGAATAGCAAGACTTAAAATTTGTAAAGCTGCAATACCAAGAACCATGGAAACTATGAACAAAATAAACCCTGCCAAACCTGCCAAGAGACCGCTAATCGTACTAGATCGGAAGAGCGTCGTGTAGGGAAAGAGTGTAGATCTCGGTGGTCGCCGTATCATTAAAAAAAAAAACATAAAGACAAAAAAAAAAAATCTACACCTCTACCAACTAA
>CAJVYT010000383.1 GCA_913009765.1 uncultured candidate division Zixibacteria bacterium | reverse complement strand
ATATCAGTTTTTACAACAATTCTCTTGGTGCTTGGGTTGGGGCGTGTCTGCTCGCTTGAACGTTTACAAACTCTACGACCTCACCCCAGAAGAAATCAAAATCGTGAAAGGCGAAAATGAGAACGCTGATTGAGCAGATGATATATAAATTTTAAGGTCTAACGAAAAATGAAATTGCCATCATGAAGGAGAGCATAGTAAGATAAAACAGCAGAGGGCTGACCCCGTTCAGTTGCAAGACCCTGATGACGAACCGGCTGAGAAGCTGCTGGGCGTAAAAAAGATGAAAAGGCGAAGATGGAATCGGAATTGAAGAAATTTAAAAGGATTGCCAAAGCTTTTAGGTGTAAATTATAACGTGGCTCAGCAGATTATAAATATTCCTACTGTCAATGACAGCCCTTCAGACTTTAAAAAACTTTTCCAGATTTGGGACCAGGTGAATGATTACGGATTGGATGTTAAGTTTGACTTATCCCGATGCGATTTTCTACGTCCTAACGCAATCGCTTTTCTGGGAGGATTGGCTCGGTTAATTGAGTCGCGCATGGGCTCCGTGTCTTTTGACTGGGACACATGTACAAACAATGCTGTCATGACTAACCTACGTCAGAATGGCTTTGCCGGAATGTTTGAGTATCCCACATCTGCATGGACAGGAGAGTCTATTCCATATCGTGAAGATAACGTATTGGATATGAATGGGATTATGGATTATCTTACAGATTACTGGCTAGGGCGAGGATGGGTGCACGTCAGTCAGCGATTGCGGGATGCCATTGTTGGGAGAATGTGGGAAATATATAACAATGCTTTCGAACACAGTGGCTCTGAAATAGGGATGTTTTCTTGCGGTCAGCACTACAAAAAGGATAATGACTTGATACTTTCTGCAGTAGATTTTGGACAGGGAGTGCCAGCTAAGATTCGTTCATTTGTTGGTCGTGATCCACGAGCTCAGGATTTACCGGCAGATGCATGTCTCCGATGGGCATTCAAGCGTGGAAACAGTACCTGTCCTGAAGGAGTCGCTCGTGGGCTTGGACTTGATTTGTTGAAGGAATTTATTCAGATTAATCAGGGCAAGCTGGAAATTTATAGTAATGAAGGGTATGCTATTATTGATAAAGATGGCGAGAGGTTTACAAATCTAAATATTTCATTTGAGGGCACAGTGGTCCATATTACTCTGCGTTGTGATGAAAACTTGTACCACTTCAATGATGAAGCTGATCCGTCGTACTAATAAGGAGAGTTGAATATGAAGCTGAACATTAAAGATATGATAGGCCCTCGCTGTATTATAAAGGAAGACGGGCAAAAAGTATTCGATGAGATTTCCGGTCCTCTAAAAAAGGGCGAGACAGTAACTCTTGATTTTTCTGATGTGAATCAGTTTGCTTCGCCTTTCTTTAATTTCGCTATTGGTCAACTGTTAAAGGAAATCAATGAAGTCGACTTGCGTAGACTACTGCAAATCGAAAACCTTAATGAAACCGGAAAGCTTGTAGTGGAACGTGTAATCGAGAACGCTTCAAAGTATCATGGGGACAAGGATTACCGCAAAATTGTTGATGACATCCTTGCTCAGCAGGCAAAGGAGTCGGAATAATGCCTGTTAACTACACAATTCAGGCTGATGTTATCGACATTACAAGGGATACTCCAAAAGCAGATGATGTATTTCTTGTCGATACAAATGTCTGGTATTGGATGACTTATCCTAATGCGACGTCCTTTGTTCCCAGTCAGCTATCTGACTATCCTGCTTATTTGAATAATGCCTTGGCACAGAGTTCAAAGATTCATCACTCTGGACTTTCACTTGCAGAGTTATCTCACATAATTGAAAAAACAGAACGCGAGATTTATGTAAGAGCATCTGGAGCTATCAGGCCCAAGGAGTATAGACATAATCTTGCCGGGGAACGAAACCGTGTTGTTTCTGAAATACAAGCTGCATGGGGACAGGTTACCAACCTTGCAGAGCCTCTTACTGTAACCATAGATGATCCTACTACCAAAGCATCCCTAACGCGGCTCCAAAATGAACTGGTAGATGGATATGACCTTTTCATTCTCGAATCAATGAAGAATCAAGGTGTTGTTCAGATAATCACTGATGATGGCGACTTTGCTACCATTGCGGGACTTCAGGTTTTCACAGCTAATCAAAATGTTATTACAGCTGCAAGTAACCAAGGTAAATTACTTACGCGGTAATATTACAGCAAGCCCCACATATTTATATTATATTTCTATTGTATTGCCGGGGACACCATAATTATTTAACCAGCGCTTCAAAGCTTCTCATAAATACCTCATAGCGGGCGGGGGTTAGCCCAGATAATGTATAAAGTCAATCTGCAGTCTGCAAGTTTACGACTGGTATTCATTGTTTGCCTCATAATCGTACACTGTTTCTTTATCCTGAGCATAGTCGAAGGACCCTCTTACGTTTACGCTGATATCCTTTTTGGCAAATCCTACCATGAAACCATGCACACATATCTAAAAGAAGCTGATACCTCAATTACCATAGCCATGTACTTTATTATTCTGGAGCCGAAGGGGGTTGGGCCGATTAACGAATTGGTTAATGACATTGTAGATGCGAAAAAGCGTGGAGTTCAGGTAAAGATAGTTTTGGAAGATTCCAAACTAAGAGCAAACCGTCTTGCGTATGAGAAACTGAGGGAGAACAATATAGCTGTATATTTTGATACGCCGGAGCATCTTTTGCATATAAAAGGCGTTGCTATTGATGACAGGTATATATTTTTAGGGAGTGCGAATTGGTCGAAATCAGCTATTCAAGACAATTACGAAGCTACTTATTTTGACGACTCTCCTCAGGATGCCCTTGCTTTTAGGGAGTATGTTGATAATATCCCTGTTCAGAAAAATGATATATTTTTTCCCCAGACAAAAGGCGTATTTATTTCAAAAGATTTTCTTCTCTCTCCTGATTTGGGCCGTAAGCTCCTTAAGGCGCAGGCTTACAAGCAGTTTGATCTTTATCTGTTGTTATGCAGAATTCAGGAAGAAACAGGCAGATCGTATTTTGAAATTGACTATGATTTTTTAGCTAAGCGAATGGGGTATCAAGCCCCAAAAGACTTAGGAGAATATCGTAATGAACATGAATATTATTATGAGAGAATTCACCGCTCACTTAAACGCCTCAGTGGTTACGGCATTATAGATTACAAAAAAGGGAAGGTTACCTTAACGGCTAATATTATTACAGGAAAGGGCGGCCCATCGATAACCATCCCTTTTGAATATTGGGAATATGGATACTCAGACAGTTTATCCATGCGGGCAAAGTATATATACTTGATTTGTTTATATGAGGCGTCCCGTTCGACAAGATATCCTTTCTGGTTTCGCAGTCAGAAAGATATGTCAAAACTTTATGGCATAAGCGATAACACCATTTCTTCGGCATTATTAGAGCTTGAGGAAAAGGGAATAATCGAAGTAACCAGAGACAAGCCCTCCCGAAAATATTTGGCGGGCAAGCCGACACCACCGGATTTTGCAGACCGTAAAGCTAATATATATCGAATGCTTCCCCTACCTCAGCAATCGCAGTCGTCCGGTTTCATCCCGATGTTTCGGGATTATACAGCGGACTTGATGCGCTTGCCTGTCTAAAGGAAACAAAAACACCGATAAAAAATTTTGTCCTATATTGATTTTTTCAAAATCAGAACATAAAGGACAGGTGTCGCCCATTTCAAATCAATTTAAAAGAAATTTTGCTCGGTTCCCCGACTTGTCGGGACAAGGAGTCCGCAGGCCCTGAGCGAAGTCTTGAGTTCTATCGAAAGGCGAAAGCGAGGGGCGAGCCGTTGCGGTGGGTTTTTACTTGTTTTTCCGCTTACAGCGGATCCGCTCTCCACGGCGAGTCTTCGACCGAGGCGGAAAAGAAGTTATACAGCATATGGTAAAGTCGAATCAGAAGGTTACCCATAGGTTTTTAGAAAAATCTTATAAAAAAATCCCTTATCGAATTATTTCTGAAAACCTAAGCATGGGTACCCCAACTGTTTAAATTTAAAGCCCAAATGATAATAAATTTGTAGGGGCATCCGAAAGTCTTAATGAAGACTTTTGGACGCGAATTCTTGGAAGACTTTGATTTTTCAGACATTTTTTCTCCAAAGGCGAATCCGCCCGAGGCGGAGGATTCTGATTCTCCTTATTATTTCCGGA
>CAJVYT010000382.1 GCA_913009765.1 uncultured candidate division Zixibacteria bacterium | reverse complement strand
AGGGCTTCCTGGCGGCAAAGAACTCCCCGCACCTGGAGATCTTCCGCAAGAAAGGCATCGAGGTGCTGCTACTGCACGACCGCGTCGATGAATGGCTGGTATCGCACTTGACCGAGTTCGACGGCAAAGCGCTACAATCGGTGGCCAAGGGTGAGCTTGATCTCGGTGATACCGAAGACAAAAAGGAAAAAGAAAAACAGGAAGCTTCCGAAAAAGAATTTAAAGACGTCAACGAAACTATTCAAAAGGCACTCGGTGATAAAGTCAAAGAGGTGCGCGTCACCCATCGCCTGACCGATTCCCCGGCCTGCCTGGTGGCGGATGAAAACGACATGGGTATGAACATGGATCGCATCTTGAAAGCCATGGGTCAGGACGCCCCTACATCGAAACCAATCATGGAAATCAACCCGACGCATCCGTTGGTGGCTCAGCTGAAATCTCAAAAGGATAAAACCAAGATCGAGGAATGGAGTAATTTGTTGTTTGATCAGGCGTTGTTGAGTGAAGGGGGTACCCTTGAGGATCCGGCGGGGTTTGTTCAAAGATTGAATAAGATGCTCCTTGAGCTTTCCATAACGGCGAAATAAGTGCGATGGACAGGAAGTCCGAGTGTCGCGGAGTGCAGGGATGCACGAGAGCGACCTGTTAGAACTCAGCATCTCATCCAAATAGATTTTTGTCCCTTCTCCCTCAGGGAGAAGGTAGGATGAGGGTAGTTTTATTGTCAATAGTATGCGTGGTTTTCCGCCTAATGGCGGGTTACTTTCTCTTACTTGTCTAAGAGAAAGTAACCAAAGAGAATGACACCCCCTACATCGCACCGCTAAAGCGGTACCCTCCACTACAGAGCAAAAATCGGGGCGTTCGTCTAACTCGCCGATGGCATAAAACGCCATTCGGGCTCAAGCAGGAGACTCACTTCTCCGATTTTTATCTCCTGCGTTCCGGTGCGCTGTAAAGGGGAGGGTAAAAAACACCTTTGTTGCTCTATAGAGGAAAAATAAATCTGTCCAGATTTATCCAATATTTTTGCTTTTTAAAAAACAGCTTTTATTAGCCAGAATGCAATAAACTGAACCAAACCTGCTATTAGTACACCAAAAATAATAATTCCAAAATTTGCCATAGCTTTCACAAAGGAGCTTTTAGATTTTAGTAGTTCGCCTGATAGTATCTTGTATACATAAATACCGGGTTTGCACCATACGTAAATAGCAACTATCAACAGAAGACTTACAATTGCAGCAAAAATGCTAGTACTTGCCCATGTCAGAATCTGGTAGTGAACAAACTTCCCCGTAACATAGATAATTGCCATGGCATAAAAATATCCTGGAATTATTATCCATATCCAGTGATAAGATTTAATTCCTAGGACATTATCCGGTCCAAAGTGATCTTTCTGATATTCTTCTCCTAATTTACCTCCAGAATATGCAGCAACACTCATAAATGGTATAGCCAGCAGAGATATAATAGTATAACCAGTTTGACTGAATATCGTATTGTCTGTAGACACCAATAAATAGAAAACAAAAACCCATAATAGATTGGCTGGTATGTTAGATATAACAGCGACAACCCCTCCACGTGATTTACTTATTGCCCCAGTTAGAAAACCAGATATGGCTGCAGATACAACAACTGTAAAAAGGCACCAAATATAATGTTCGCCCCACCCCCATGTGACGATATCTACTTTTTTTCCTGCTGCTACTAACTTCTCTATTTTTTTATAATCAAATAAGTACGCGGTATTCTTTTCAAAAGCAGCTATCAAAAACAATACATAAAAATTAAATGCGATAAAACCACTAGCTGCTCTGAACCAGCTAAATGTGACTTCATGATTTATTATTCGCCCTTGCATTATCTATCTTGTTAATCAAATATTATTCCATTTTTTTAAGTCAGATTTAATTTTTCCCAGAACAAATATGATCGGATCGATTCTTCTCTAATTACTATTTTTTTTCCGTAACATCCTTTGCAAAGGTGTAAATGGCGTAATGTCTTCATGTCTACCTGAATATATCCGATCTGGATGATGTGCAAGTGCTTCAAGAGTACGAATGACGAGCTGAAGCATTAATTCCGGATCACCTTTACCATCATCAATTTCAAGCAATTGATTCTTGTATCCTTGAAATGATTTTGATAGTGATTCCTTGTGAGCATAATCCTCCTCTAATCTAAGTGCTTGGCTATGCCTTCTACCTGAGTATATTGCAAACCAGACAATTGGAATGATTAATGGTAGTCTCGCAATAAAATATGATATTAGATTATCATTCTTTAGGCCCTCTACAGACATAGTTAATGGATTAAAGAATGCCACACCTATTAGTGCAAATATCGATACCATAAAACCTACTACCCAAAGTCTTTTTGGCCACACGAACGAATCCTTTCTATCACTAAAAGCTGACGCTAGACCCGCACTTGTTGCACCAGGTAATAACCCTTCGATTGTCTTATTTAAAGAGTCTGACTTTTCTATTTGTTCATTTAGTTTAGACTGATTTATATCTATATTTTCTTTAGTTTTTTCTGTTTTATCTGACAATTCATTTATATTAGCAGCATCTGCTGAAGATGCATCCATTAACCCTCTGATTTGGTCATGAATACTGCTTACGTCACCATGCAATGAATCAATTGTTGCTTTATTTTCCTGTGCTGATTGAAGAGATGAACTAATTTCATTTATAGCATTTACTAATGTGTTTTCTTTTTCCTGCAAATGACTCAATGTATTTTCTGCAGTACTAATAAGAGAATCCAATCTGTCCTTTAGGTCATTTATCTCTTCGTTTGTTGGTCGTCCCATAAACCTTCTCCATGCAAAAACAATAAATAAAACTTAACAATTAATCACATAATTAGGGTCAGAGCACATTTTTCGCTAATATTCGACTGCTCTAATAGTTAGAAACAATTGCCCTCTGACTCAGTTTTTTAAAATTATAATGGTCCCCTAATTTGCAATCCTAGCCATGATCCATATATGAACAGTGGTATAAAACCAAAAACTGCGCTAACGGGCGTAACTGTTAATTCTCCAATTCCTCCCCCCTCATCTCCATCTATCATCATTGCTAATAATGCCGCGATAATAGTTCCTACCCATGCCAATACACCACCAATAAATATGAGGCCAACCGTAAACCAGAAGCCAGGTATTAAACTAACATTTTCTTTAATAGTTCCTGGCTTGTATGACTCAGCTAATCCCAGCAAGAATACCAATATGATGCCACCAAGAATTAGCGTATGAAATGTTTGCCATTTTCCTATAATTGGTATAAATGCCAATAAAATTGCAGTTATTAATACTACTCCAGCCAATTTAAAAAATGACCATGGATCTAAAAAAATAATTTTCCATGGAAGACTCCATGCAGCATCTTCTCCAAGCCCAAAAATTATTGGTGCCAATGTTAGAGTAAAAACTACCAACGCTGCTGACTGTAATGCGGGGAAAGCTATCATTCCAAGACAACCAAGGAACGGCCCTAGTTCCTCATTTTTATCTACGATAAAGCCTGCTCCTATCATTGGTAACATAAATATTACTAAATACTCGATACCTGCTACGTAAGTCTCCCAATATAAAAATATCTTTAAACCAGAAATTACAGAGTCCCAGAACATCATTCACTCCTTAAACAAAGAGAATCGATGGGGTCAGACTCCATAGAAATTAATGCAAAAGATGATTCGGGATCAGGATACATCCCTGGTGAGGTATTACTGCCGGTGTGTGCTGTGCCCTGCATCCGCTGCAATCTCCTTGTGGCAAACGTCCATTATAAACCCGCACTTTATAAATGTGTTCACTTTTACCCCTGTAAGCATTAAATAATCGCTTTAAATATACCTTTTAAGTCCTTGCATTTAATAGTATTTTCAGGTCAGAATACGTCTGTTAAAGATAACGAACCATCACCAGGGGGCACTATGAGGCTATTTCATGAGGAGAATCGCTGGAGTTCACGCCAGCACGCCGACCACGAGGTCGTGGTATTACCGAAAAACCTGCAGCCGATTCACGGCAAAATTCAGGATTTCAGCTTCAGTGGCATGTTTATCCAGACCGATGCCGACATCCCACCGCTAGAAACCCCGGTTGATCTCAGTATCCAACTGAAGAGCGGTGACACCATCACGGAACACCGCGCCACCGCCATCATCAGCCGGGCAACCACTTATGGTACCGGTATAAAGTTCGATGATTACAATGCCG
>CAJVYT010000381.1 GCA_913009765.1 uncultured candidate division Zixibacteria bacterium | reverse complement strand
ATGAAGAGAATATAGAAGAAAATCAAAGTATTGAAATAAATAATTATAGTAAATAGTTAAATTTTAAATATATTTTTTTTTTTTTTCAAGCAGAAGACGGCATACGAGATATATCAGTGTGACTGGAGTTCAGACGTGTGCTCTTCCGATCTAACCAGTAATATCATATTTTTATTCATAGCTTAATTACAGTTAATACAATGAAATTGTCAAATTTTAATTTTCAGTTTGGTCAGGTCCTGACCCGCCTTGGCGGGTTGTGACCTGACAATTCACCTGTCAGTTCTCAATCCCGCTAAAGCGGAATAAGGAACTGACAGAACAGTGAAACACATGTTGGACTTTATCAACAAGCCCTTAGGAACAGGTATGCCTATTCTCTACACAACAATAAATATAAATTTAAGATTGCCCCCATCGGCTCTCTCGGTTATACTACATGCAAAATAATAAGGAGTAACAATATGACCAACCCGTGGCATGATGTATCCCCCGGTGAAAATATAGACGAATCGTTTATTTCAGTTATAGAAATCCCCAAGGGGTCAAAAAACAAATATGAACTGCACAAAAAAACCGGAATGCTTTTTGCCGACCGCGTGCTGTACAGCTCAGTGCATTACCCCGCTAATTACGGGTTTATTCCGCAAACATACTGCGATGATGACGACCCACTCGATGTTTTAGTACTCTGTCAGGAACCGCTTGCCTCGCTTTGTTTGGTGGAGTGTCTGCCGATTGGTATGATTACTATGACTGATGAAAAGGGTCAGGATGACAAAATTATCGCCGTTCACCGCTATGACCCTGCCTATAATTCATACCATGATATTTCCGCTCTTCCGCCTCATATAATGCGGGAACTTCAGCGTTTTTTTGAGGATTATAAAAAATTGGAACATAAAGAAGTTGTGATTGATAATCTTCGCGGACGACTTGACGCTATCAATACAATAAAAGAAGCGATTGAACTCTATAATAAAGAAATTAGGGAATAAATATATTTTTCAAGACCCTTCGACTCCGCTCAGGGCGACTTGAAAAATATCAAATACAATCTGTCATGCTGAGCGGAGTCGAAGCATGTTCCTTGATAAGAGATTTTAACAAACTAATCGGAGATTGTTATGGCAAAAGAAAAAAAAGAATACCCTGCTCAACCGTCGTTTATTGGGAACAAAATTTATTTAAGACCTGAAACTGTTGATGATGCCAAACGTTATTTAGACTGGTTTTTAAAATCTGAACCTCATTCTATGACAGTACATCCTCTAGCCTTTACAAGCGAAGCCGATATTACTGACAGGTTTAAAAAACCGGTAAAATCTCCATATAAACAAGCCTTTGCCATTATACTCAAAGAAGATGATTCGCATATTGGCAAGATATCGTTTTTTAATTATAACGATGTGAACCGTTCGGCAGAACTTGGGATTTTAATCGACCCTCATTTTCGAAAACATGATTTTGGCAAAGAAGCGTTGCAGTTGATAACTTCCTTTTTATTTGATTTTAGAAACTTAAACAAAGTCTATGCCGAAACAGCAGAGTTTAACACACCTACGGTACATCTTTTGGAATCTTTAGGATTTCATAAAGATGGTATTTTACGACAGCATCATTATTTCAATGGTGAGTATTACGGCAAGTTTGTATATTCACTTCTCCGTTTTGAAAAAGACTGGTAGTAGAATTGAGGAACAGGCATGCCTGTTCCCTACAAACAGATCCTAACAACACAATCAATTTCGGTAGATCGGACATTCTTGTCCGACTACTTGACAGACAAAAATGTCTGTTTTATCAAGCGGGACAGATGAATCTGTCCCCTACAAAACCATGATTTTTTTATATATAAAAAAGACGGGCACAAATAAAGTATCCGTCTTTTCATGTATAGATTGGTTAAGAGATTTCAACGATTATTTCTATTGTGTCCCCTTGATTGGAAATTCTGTTTATGGCTCTCTTGTTCCGAACTATTTTCCTGCGTTGCAGACTCATTATCTTCAGTTGAGCTGTTGCTTTCCGTCGAATCGCCATTTTGTTGTTTTAGTTTTTGTTCGTGCAGAGCTTTGAGTCGCCGTTCCTGTTCCTCACGGTTCCGTCTCATAACTTCCGGATTCGGTGGTAATATAGGAGGAGGAGTCGGCAGCGGAGGTGGAGTTCTTTTCGGTTCACTCTGCACCGCAGGTGCCTCCTGTTCAACGGGTTTAGGTGTCTCTGCTTGTTCTTGTTTTTCAGGTTGAATTGCCTGTTCCTGATAATCCCTGTTTATCTGCGGTATTTGAGGAGAGGTCGGAATCGGCGGAGGAGGAGTTTGTGGTTCTGCTTGTTTGGTCTCCTGTTTTAATTCTTCCGATGGTTTTTCAGGTTCGACAACTGCCGGTGGTTCTGGTTGAACCGTTGGCGGAGTTGTTTCCTGTTGAGGTGCAGACGGCGGAGTAGATTGTTCAATAGGTGCAGCCTCTTCAACAGGTTTTTCTGTTTGTGTCGACTGTGGAGGTGGAGTAAACCCTTGTACTTGCGTTTTCGTTTCTGACTCTTGTTGTATTTGTTCAGGTATTTGTTCTGTTGTTTCGGTAGTTTCGCCTGATTTAATTTTTTGTGATTTTGTATTAAGTTTGATAAGCTCATCACGTGCTTTTTCAGCATAATCGGCACCATTTGAAGCATAGAGAACCGAACGTGAGACATTAATCACTGCCAATTTTTTAAAATTATCGGTTCCATAGAGAAGCGATTTTTCCAATGAACCACCTTGGGCTCCAACACCCGGAATCAATAAAGGCATATCTTTGGCGATAACACGCAGCACTTTTAACTGTTCGGGATTAGTAGCACCAACAACTAAACCGCAGTTGTTTTCTTTATTCCAATAATCAACTTTTTCAGCAACAATTTCATAAAGAGGTTTCCCGCCGACATCAAGAAGCTGAAAATCTTTAGAGCCGGAATTAGAAGTTAAGCAAAGAACAAACACGCCCTTATCTTCATATTCCAAAAACGGTCTCATCGAGTCGTAACCCATATATGGGCTGAGTGTAACCCAGTCGGCATTCATTTTTTCAAACATAGCTTCGGCATAAAATGATGCGGTATTACCGATATCGCCCCGTTTGCAGTCTAAAATAATTGGGATATTATCAGGTATACGTTTCACAATCGATTCAAGTAGTGAAAGACCTTCATGCCCTAAATGCTCATAGAAAGCAAGATTAGGTTTATAGGCACAGACATGGTCTTTGGTAGCCTCGACAATATTCATAGCAAATCCATACATACTCTTGATTGAAAGCGTGCTGTCAGGCGGCATTTTTTTTGGGTCTAAATCTAAACCTAAACAGATGTATGAGTTATTTTTTTCTTGTACAGCATTAAGTTTCTCAACAGCGGACATCAGTATTTCCTCACTTTTCCGATGAGATCATATATTGAATTACATTTTTTTCGTTTCATATATTGTTTTAATTCTTTTTCTATTCTTACCGGTAATGTTGGGTCTATGAATAACCCTGTTCCTATTTCTACCGCTGTTGCTCCGCATAACAAAAACTCAATAACATCATCAGTAGAACGAATCCCGCCAATTCCAATAATTGGCAGCGAGCAATTAGAATATACGGCATGAACCATTTGAAGAGCAACCGGTTTAATTGCCGGTCCGCTAAGCCCGCCTTTGTTATTGGTGATTTTGGTATGCCAAGTTTCAGCGTCAACTGCCATACCAAGAAGAGTGTTGATAACTGAAAACCCATCAGCTCCGCCTTGTTCGGCAGCTTTGGCAATTTCAACAATTGAAGTAACATTGGGAGACAACTTTGCTATGATAGGACGGCTAAATACTTTTTTGACTTCCTTGAGTGATTTTTCAGTCATCACAGGGTCTGCCCCAAATTCCATACCGCCTTCATCAACATTGGGACAGCTAATATTCAGTTCTATCATATCAACACATTCAAAATCGTTAAGTCTGGCACAAACTTCAATATATTCAGTGAGTTTAGAACCGGCGACATTGACAATAATTCTGGTCGGTTGATTTTGTAAAAATGGAATTTTTTCCGAAATAAATTTATCAACGCCTACATTCGCTAACCCGATTGCATTCAGCATACCGGAAGTTGTTTCAGCAGTTCGAGGGGGAGGATGTCCTAAACGAGGGTTGAGTGTAATTGACTTGGTAAGATCGGAAGAGCACACGTCTGAACTCCAGTCACACTGATATATCTCGTATGCCGTCTTCTGCTTGA
>CAJVYT010000380.1 GCA_913009765.1 uncultured candidate division Zixibacteria bacterium | reverse complement strand
AATCCCACGCATGAAGTTCATGGGAAGGGTGAGCGACGCGGATCTATCGTCATTGCTTTCATTCACCAAAGGATTTGTCTTTCCCACGGAGTACGAAGGTTTCGGACTTCCTCCATTAGAGGCGTTATTGAGTGGGGCGCCGGTCACATGTTCAGACATTCCCGTCATGAGAGAAGTAATGCCGAAAGAAGGAGTTTTTTTCTTTCACAAAGGGGACGTGAATGATATGATACGAGCGATCGATTCCATGCTTTTGTCCGGGAGAGAGCAAGAGCATACTTCACGCAACATTGAGGAGATAAGAGAAAGACATTCATGGTTTCGCGCAGCGAAAATCGTATTGAAGCGCCTGCGATATTTATCGAAAGAGGAAGCGACGCATGACGAAAAAAAAGAGAAAATGCAAAGACCTGCCCATCTGGAAAAAGATGAATATAAACGCCGAACTTGAGCGTCGACTTGAAGCTGTCGTGGAAAAAGAGATTCAGGGAACGTATATTTCAGAAAAAAAACGACCAGCACGCCGTCGAACAAAAAAAATGATCAAGCGTGACGAGTCAACAAAAGAAACACGCATTCTCAGACTGGATAAAAAAATTATTGATCAATCAGGCGCAAAAAATCTTTCAAAAAAAGTGGATGGGGAAGTCGCCCTTAATGATATAACATTGACTATTAACAATGATGACAAGGTCGCTTTTGTAGGCACACATGATCTGGCAAAGACCGCACTCTTTGAAATATTAATGGATGAGGATAAAGCGGATAGTGGAGATTACACCTGGGGTTCAACCGCAATTCGGTCATTCCTGCCAAAAGATAATTCTGAATTCTTTAATGACGATGTCACTTTGATTGACTGGCTTCGACAATATTCCAAAGAGAAGGAAGACAATTTTATAAGAGGCTTTCTGGGTAGAATGCTTTTCAGAGGTGAAGAATCATTAAAAAAGGCTAATGTACTATCCGGTGGTGAAAAAGTACGCATTATGCAGGCAAAGATGATGTTAAGTGGTGCCAATGTACTGCTTTTAGATGAACCCACTAATCATCTGGACCTCGAAGCAATCACTTCGTTAAACAACGGGTTGATCGAATTTAAGGGTGTTGTTATGTTTATCTCACGCGACCACCAGTTTATGCAAACAATAGCTAATAGAATAATTGAGATAACGCCTTATGGTGTTATAGATAAAAAGATGGCCTTTGATGAATACATGGAAAATCCTGCCGTTAAAGAACTGCGTGAAAAGATGTATGAGAATACGCCCAATCAGGGAAACACCATACCTATTTAATAACTGTTTAAACCGTTTGAGCCGATTAAACTGTTAGAACCGTTTGAACGGTTCTTTTCATTAGTGTCAATTCGTGTCTAGTCTTTTGCCTCTGCCCTCAGTCTTCCTTTGCGTACTCTGCTTGTGCCGTGAAGTTAAAGAACTCCGTTCTTTAACATGTCGTAATAAAGATGATACACCAATGGAAGCGCTACCCATTGCGAAGTATCGGCAACGCCATACAGGTGGGGTTGCCAAACCGCTCTACGCTGCAAAAGCTGCAAAGCCGCTGTGGTGAACGGATAGAGAAAAGGTGAGGACGACTCATCAGGTGTGACTTTAAGAGATGAATGCAAATGAATCGCTGAAGAAGTAACGAAATCGCATGAGTTGTAGGGCAAAATCGCATTGTGCTGAGGATGCAGAGATAAGCATAGCGGAAACCTGTTTACTGGCTATGTGCCCACCGTTATACAGGCGACATGACTTAAGGTTGGGCTTTATTATGGAACACGGGATATCCGTTTCGGGGTAACGACTGAAAAAAAGGCGTGAAACGGAAGTCGGACTAAGCCATAGTAGTGATGATATTTTGTGAAAGCGAAAAGGAGCGAAGGGCTTAGGTTATTCAGTGAAATATTCACTACAACAACCTTGCAAAAGAAAATGAGCGGGGGAAGATTAACAAATGAGTATCCACGTATGCAAAACAGTGCCAATTGAGTATAGCCAGGTGTTAGACGCATACCGTAAGGTAAAGAGAGGCGGAAAGGCAGCAGGGATAGACAACGAAAGCTGGGAAGAGTTTGACCGGAAAGCTGAGGGTAATCTCTATGTGATCTGGAACAGGCTTGCCTCGGGCAGTTACCATCCGCAAGCGGTAAGAGAGGTGGAGATACCGAAGAAAGACGGACAAATGCGTAAATTAGGCATACCGACACTACGAGACCGTATAGCGCAGCAAGTAGTGAAGGAGTACATGGAAAAGAGAATAGATTGTCTTTTTCATGAGAATTCTTATGGCTACAGACCATTGAAAAGCGCACATCAAGCCATAGAACAAGTCAGACAGAACTGCTACAGGCAGGACTGGGTGATAGATATGGATATAAGCAAGTTCTTTGATGAAATAGACCATGTGTTGATGCTAAAAGCAGTGGAACATGTTTCAGAAGAGAAATGGGTGAAGATGTATGTAGAGAGATGGTTAGAGATGCCGGTGCAAAAGCAAGATGGCACACTACAACCAAAAGCCGGGAAGGGAACGCCGCAAGGCGGAGTGATAAGCCCTTTACTTGCAAACCTCTATCTACACTTTACGTTTGATGTGTGGCTATTGAAGCACTACCCAGAAGTGAACTTTGTGAGATACGCAGATGATGCAGTGGTACACTGCACAAGCAAAGCAGAGGCGGAAGAAGTATTGGAAGCGATAAAACAGAGACTGGCAGAGGTAAAATTGCAAATCAACGAGGAAAAGACACGTATATCGTATTGCAGAGACTACAGACGTAGAGCGATGCATAACGTGTCCAAATTTGAGTTCCTTGGATTCAGCTATCAGCCGAGAGCAAGAAAGAGCAAGAGAGATGGCAAGAATTTCATAGCATTTGCAGCCGAAATAAGCCAATCCAACCAGAAGAGAATACGTGCAGAGATAAGAGAAGTGAGGCTCTGGCGTAATACTAAGGAGCTGTCACAAAATAACTTGAGCTTCTTGAGCATTCTGATATGATTACTGAATGCTTCCAACGGATGATAAATTAAAAGAGAAATTGTCTGTACTGCTTCCCTCTCTAAATGAGAAACAAAAAAGACTACTTGTAGGTGCTGAAGCGATTGCTTTTGGCTATGGAGGAATCAAATTCCTATCCGACATTACTGGTATGAGCACAAATACAATTACCAAAGGCATTCGAGAAATTGGGAGTGGAGATGAAGATGTTTCAAGAATTAGAAGTAAAGGCTCAGGCCGAAAAAAACTGACGATTAAATATCCAGATATTGAAAATTGTATAGAAGATATCATTGAACCTGATACGCGAGGTGATCCAGAAAGTCCATTGCGTTGGACCTGCAAGAGTGTACGCAATATTTCTGATTTCTTAGGGGGAAAAGGTTATTCTGTTAGCAGACAATCCGTAGCTCGTATCTTGCGTGCAATGGAGTACAGCCTTCAAGGCAACCGGAAAACAAAAGAGGGCACGGATCACCCTGACAGAGACAAACAATTTCGTTTCATCAGTAGGACTTGTAAAAGATTTTTATCTAAAGGAAACCCCGTGATTTCTGTAGACACCAAGAAAAAGGAATTGGTTGGTGAATACAAAAATGAAGGGCGGGAGTGGCATGAGAAACATGGTGCTATTGAAGTTAACGGTCACGATTTCCCTGACCCTAAAGTCCCTAAGGCAATCCCCTATGGTATATATGATGTTGGTGACGATTCTGGTTGGGTGAACGTTGGAGTAACAGCAGATACCGCGGAGTTTGCTGTATCGAGTATTCGGTACTGGTGGCAGTATGTCGGTAGTCGGCGTTATCCCAATTCAACAAAGATTTTGATTTGTGCTGATGCAGGTGGAAGCAATGGGTATCGTTTACGCTTGTGGAAAAAAGAGCTACAACGATTCGCCGATGCACGAAGAATAGAGATATCAGTCTGTCATTTTCCACCAGGAACGAGTAAATGGAACAAAATTGAACACAGACTGTTTTCTTTTATCAGTATCAACTGGAGAGGGAAACCGTTGACCAGTTATCAAGTAATCATTAATTTGATCACCTCCACAACAACCAAAACAGGGTTGACGGTGAAGGCGCGATTGGACAAGAAAAACTATGCAAAAGGCAAGAAAGTACCAGACAACGAAATGAAGGGGCTAAGATTAGAGATCGGAAGAGCGTCGTGTAGGGAAAGAGTGTAGATCTCGGTGGTCGCCGTATCATTAAAAAAAAAAAAAACAAAAGAAAAAACAACAAAAATAATCAAGCAACAA
>CAJVYT010000379.1 GCA_913009765.1 uncultured candidate division Zixibacteria bacterium | reverse complement strand
TCTTTGCCCAAAGATAAAAAAGATAAAAGTGATAAGACATAGGACGGTAAACATCGCAATAGTAGTAGTTATGTCTATCCATCCTCCGCTTGCCGAATAATTCATTGCTGTTGCAATAGTCCCGGGACCCGCAAGAATTGGAACCGCTAAAGGTGATACTGAAATATCGGTATGAGAAGTATCTTTTGATGAATGCATTTTTGAACTTTCACCGTGAAGCATTTGATACCCAATAATAAATACTAATATTCCGCCGGTTATTCTTAATGCAGGAAGGGTGATCCCGAATAAGTGAAAAATTGTTTTACCTAAAATTGCAAATGTTAAGATGATGAAAAAAGAAAGAGTTAATGCTTTAAAAGCAATCTTTTTTTGAGTGGAATGTTCTTCATTACTAGTTAGTCCTACAAAGACAGCAGTATTTGCAATGGGATTCATAATTGCAAAAAATCCCAAAAAAACAGTTAGTACATGTTGAAACAGTTCATTTCCCATATTGTCTTTTTATAATACGCTAATGCCCTCATGTTGTCAAACAGTAAGTCGTTTCAATCCAAAGTATGACTTTCTTTTTCTTTCCCACAAAAAACATTTTTTAACGACTGGGACCAATCAAAAGTAAAGGAACAGAAATATTATGCTTGAGAGTCCTTGAAACACTGCCAAATAGAATATCTCCAATAAACGAGTGACCATGTGTAGCCATAGCGACAAGATCATATTCATTTTTTTCTATCTCATCTAAAATCTCATCATCAGGTTCACCATTTCTGAGAAGAATAGAAGTTTCGATTCCTTCAGCACGCAGTGTTTCATAATGAGGTTTGAGAGATTCTTCAGCAAGTTTTCGTAATGCACGGTCTTGGTCAAGGGTATGGGCATGCACAACATGTAAGAGATACACTTTTGATTTGTTCTGAAGAGCCAAAGCAGATACATGTTCGATAATAATATAGTCTACCGGAGAGCAGTCCATTGCTACTAAAATTTTCTTATACACTTGCATATTAACTTTCTCCTAAGATTGTAGAATAGAGTAGGTACATATTAAGAATAATTACAACAGCTGAAACTAACAAAGCAGCAACAAACTCAAAATGACTGCTTCTGAATCTGCCCATGCGTTTGCGGTCACGGCAGAGCATCAGCAGTGGAATTAACGTAAATGGAAGTTGAATACTCAACACAACTTGACTAAAAATCAAAATGCGAAAAGTGTCCATACCTGAAAGAATAATCATAAAAGAAGGTATCGCTGTAATAAAAATAGAAACTCGATAGAATAGTGTTCGAGGGTTTTCATCTTTACCCAAAAAGCCGGTAATAACGTTAGCCTCTGCCATAGAAGATGTCACTGACGAGCCGACACCCGCAAAAACTAAAGCAACAGCAAATAAAAAACCTGCAAGAGGACCTGCCAAAGGTTTGAGTGTTGCTGATGCCTGTTCAATACTGTCGACTATAATATTATTGCCTGAAAAAACAGCTGCCGCTACAATAATCATTGATGAATTCACTACCCAGCCCATAAACATTGCAAGAAAGGTATCTATTCTTTCGTAGTGGGAAAGAGCTAATTTTTCTTCCTCGGAATCACCCCATTTCCGACTGTGAATAACATTGGAATGTAGAAAAATATTATGAGGCATTACGACTGCCCCAAGTATAGCCATAGCTACATAAATACTGCTTCTATCAATACTTGGAACTACAATTGCAGGAGCTATCTCAGCCCAATTTGGGTTGACTAACAGAATTTCCACTAAATAACATAATCCGATTATACCCAGAAAACCCATAATTATTACTTCAAGCCGATGATACCTTTGACTTATAATGAGAAACAATTCAAGCAGCACTGTAATAAAAGCACCTAACCATAACGGCATCCCAAATAGAAGATTAAATCCAATAGCTCCGCCAATAAGTTCTGCGACATCTGTTGCAACACATGCCAGTACAATCGTCAGCCCCAAAAATGCTGATACCGGAGGAGAGAATCGTTCCCGAATATTAACAGCAAGTGATTTACCGGTTGCAATACCAAGTTTGGCAGCCATGCTCTGAATTACAATCAACATGAGTGTGCTGAGAGTAATTACCCAAAGAAGTTGATAACCAAACCTTGACCCGCCCTCGATATTTGTTGCCCAATTTCCGGGGTCGATAAATCCAACCGTTACAAGAAACCCGGGACCAAGAAAACTAAAAAGTGTTTTAAGAGGAAAACCCTTTTTTGCTGATGCCACAGTGGTTATTCCTTTGTTTCTCTCTGTTATTTCAAATAACTCAATAAAATATAACTAATGAGTAAAAATAAACTACGCCAAAAGATGATTGTATACGTCTATTTTCAATAAAAATTAAGTCTAACATAAAAGTCTGAATATATCAAGATTAAAACATACTATTTACGAAAAGTAAAAATAATCTTATAAGAATAGCATAAAATAATAAGAAGGGATATTAAAACAGCATAATATATTCCTCAACTGAGATATTCAAACCAATTCCCATGCTTTCAAATTAAAAGACCGGTTTTTCAACCGGTCTTTTATACATCGTAGAATGAGAGTCTCATAACATGTAAAACATTTGATTATTTAGGCTGCCATACTTTCCATACTTTGCCCACCAAATCAGGTCCGGGCTTAAGTGTTGGCTGTCCGGGTTCCCATCCTGCCGGACAAGCCTCGGCACCTTTAGTTTTTCTGACATGTTGAAAAGCATGTACCTGCCGAATAGTTTCTTCAATTTTTCGACCAACAGGAGGTGTCATTACCTCCATCGCCTGAACCACTCCATCAGGATCAATCAAAAATCTTCCCCGAATATTGACACCATCGGCTTCATCATATACCCCATAGACTTTACCAAGATTACCGGCACCATCAGCTACCATAGGCCATGGGATACCGTCATTAGTCATTTTGGATAATTCTTCTTCAACCCAAATTTTATGAACAAACTGGCTATCGGTTGATACAGACAAAACTTCTACTCCAAGCTTTTGGAGTTCATCAAACTTACCGGCGACCGCCGATAGTTCTGTCGGTCAGACAAAGGTAAAATCACCCGGGTAAAAACAGAGTAAAATCCACTTACCCGTATAGTCCGATAACTTAACATTTACAAATTTACCCTTGTGATAAGCGGGAGCTTCAAAATCGGGAGCTTTACCTCCAACTCTAACAGTGACCATTGTATTTTCTCCTATATTATTGTTTTGTATTTTATTATTTTCCGGCTCGGTAGTTTCACCGATTACCTTTCCGGTTGGTTTGGCACATCCAACAGGTTCATCTGACATACTTATCTCCTAATATTAAAGGTTATACATTTTACTAACATATCTATTTTAGTGCATTCTTTACACCTTCTGCATACGCAGGGTCGGCTTTTTTAAAATGTTTCATCTGCCTATCAATGATTTCTTTCGGCACTCCTTCCATAGCTCCGGCAATAGCTTTATGAAGACGTTCTCTTTCGTTCTGAGGCATCAAGCGATACAGATTTCCGGCTTGTGTATAGTCATCATTACCTTCGCGATGATTGTACCTGTCAGCATTTCCATCAATTTTCAGCGGTGGTTCCTTGTATTGAGCATCTTCTGTCGGACCATCAAAACTATTTGGTTCATAATTTACATCACCACAATTATTACCGTCAAAACGCATTTTACCATCACGATGATACGTATGTGATTCACAGTGTGGTTTATTGACCGGAAGGTTTTCATAATTTACGCCCAAACGATAACGGTGTGCATCGGCATACGAAAAGATACGGAACTGCAGCATTTTATCAGGACTGTGACTAATTCCGGGAACTATGTTAGCGGGTGAAAAAGCAGACTGTTCGACTTCGGAGAAATAATTTTCAGGATTACGATTCAATTCTAAAACCCCAACTTCTATCAGTGGAAATTCACTATGCGGCCAAATTTTCGTTAAATCAAACGGATTATAAGATGTTTTAAGAGCCTGCTCTTCTGTCATAATCTGCACTTTCATATTCCATTTAGGGAAATCACCATTTTCAATTGATTTGAAAATATCTCGTTGATGACTTTCGCGGTCACTACCTATAAGTTCGCTCGATTCTTCATCTGTTATACATTTAATCCCTTGTACAGTTTTGAAATGAAATTTAACCCAAAACCTTTCATTATTAGTATTAATAAAACTGTATGTGTGACTTCCATAACCATTCACATGACGATAACTCAAGGGAATTCCCCTGTCGGAGAAAAGAATGGTAATCTGATGCATGCTTTCCGGCGAAAGTGACCAA
>CAJVYT010000378.1 GCA_913009765.1 uncultured candidate division Zixibacteria bacterium | reverse complement strand
AGATATATCAGTGTGACTGGAGTTCAGACGTGTGCTCTTCCGATCTCTTAACTTCGGCATTGGTGACTTTGGGTGATATTTTTGCAAAAAATGGACGGAACTCTGCGAAAAATTCATTCCACCAGTTTTTAGTTATTTGCTTAGTCAATAATACCTCCATATTATTAAAATTGGGATGTTATATATAACACTTCTTTTCAATAGGTAATACTTCGACTTCGCTCAGCATGACTTATTGAATGATAAAATCTTACAAGTCACCCTGAGCGGAGTCGAAGGGACTTGTAAGATTATTATTTTAATTCCTTACACCGGGTTTGACGTTTTAAACGATTCCATAAACTGAGCCAGTTTTTCTATACCTTCTTTCGGCATCGCATTATAAGTGGAAACTCGAATACCGCCGACATCACGATGTCCTTTCAGACCTGCCATACCGTTTGCTTTTGCTTCTGCGATAAATTTCTTTTCCAAGTCTTCTGAAGGCAGACGCATGGTAATATTCATCCAGCTTCTGCTGTCAGTCTTTACGGTACCTTTAAAATAATCAGGGTATAAATCCATCAGTTGATAAATACGTTCTTTTTTTACAATATTATTTTTTTCAATACCGGCGATTCCGCCGTTAGTCAAAATCCATTCCAAAACTAATTTGACTATATAAATTGGAAAAACTGGAGGGGTGTTAAACAAAGACTGTTTCTTCGCATGGGTATGATAGGAAAACATTGTCGGCAAACCTTCGTTTGCTTTTTGAAGCATTTCATCTTTTAAAATAACTACTGTTACTCCGGCAGGTCCAAGATTTTTTTGAGCTCCTGCATAGATTAAATCAAATTTTGAAAAATCATGTACCCGTGATGCAATATCTGATGACATATCGCACACCATCGGCACATCACCACAGTCAGGAAAAGTCTGATATTCTGTTCCAAAAATTGTATTGTTTGAGGTAAGATGCACATAAGCCGCACCCGACGGAATATCCAACTGCATGGGAACATGGTCATACGATGAATCTTTTGATGAACCGGCAAGATGCACATTTCCAAAATGGTTTGCTTCTTTCATTGCTTTACCTGCCCAAGCACCGGTATCGACATACGCTGCTGTTTTTTCTTTTGTTAAAAAATTCATCGGAATCATTGCAAACTGTGTTGATGCTCCGCCGCCTAAAAAGAGAACATGAAAACTGTCGTCAAGTCCCAGAACTTTGCGAAACAGCTTTATACATGCTTGATGAACTTCATCGTATTCAGGTGAACGGTGCGAAGATTCTATAAGCGACATACCGGTATTATGAAAATTTAAAAACTCTTTTTGGGCGATTTCTAAAACTTCAAGCGGAAGGGTCGCCGGACCTGCGGAAAAATTATATATTCTATCTGACATAATTAAAACTCTTTATTTAAATGTTACTATTTCTTATTAACATAATCATTTATTAAAATATTTACAACCTGTCCGATACGTATCATATTTTCAACTGTCGAAGCACCTATATGCGGAGATAAAAGTGTTTTGGGATGCGAAGTCAACGGTGTTGACTTTGGCGGGTCAGATGCCCAAACATCGGTCGCATAGCCGGCAAGTTTACCACTGTCGAGAGCTGTGATAACATCATCTTCATTTACACAGGCACCGCGACCGGTATTGATAAAATAAACACCGTCTTTACAAAGTGCAAACTTATCTTTGTTTATAATTTTGCGGGTTGAATCTAAAAGAGGCATGTGCAGCGAAATATAGTCGGACTCCTTTAAAAGGTCATCCATTGACTGATAAATTTCGGCAAAATCGGAAAAGAATACATCAGGGTGCCAGCAGATAACCCGCATACCAAATGCCTTGGCTCGCATAGCTAAAGCAGTTCCTATACGCCCCATACCTAAAATACCTAAGGTCTTTCCGTTTAGTTCAGTTCTCTTCAATTCTTTTTTTGCCCATTGTCCGGCACGCATTGTTGTGTCTGCCCGAACAATATTATTTGGCATAGCAATCATCATAGCAAAAGCAAGTTCGGCAACAGCGTTCACCGAAGCATCGGCAGTGTTAAAAACTTGTATCCCTTTTTGCTTGGCATAGACTAAATCAACATTATCCAGTCCGACACCGCCGCGAATAACCAGTTTAAGATTCGGACAATTATCAATATACTCTTTGGTTACTTTTGTTTTACTTCTGATAAGAATAATTTCCGCCTCAGCCTGACAGGACTTATCATCGGTGACATCGCCATATTTTTTTAAGAGTTCAGGCAATTTTTTATCAAACGCATCAGATATTAGAATTAGCATATTTAAACCTTTCAATATTATTTACTCAATAAATTTACGACCATACCACTCCGAAGTTTTGGTTCAAACCAAGTAGATTTCGGAGGCATTACTCCGCCTGCATCGGCGACTGCCAATAGTTGATTTACAGAAACTGGATACAAAGCAAACGCCATTTTCTGTTTTCCGCTGTCAACTAACTTTTCAAGCTCTTTTATTCCGCGAACACCGCCTACAAATTTTATACGGTTATCAGTGCGAAGATTTTTTATTTTAAAAAGCGGAGCAAGCAGATTTCTTGTCAAAATTGCCGCATCTATAGACTCAACAGGATTTTCTCTATCAAAACCCTCTTGCTTGATTTTTGCTTTATACCAGGTGTGATTGTGATAAATACCAATAGTATGATTTTCAGTAGGGTCAACAGGATTTTCTGATTTTTCTATTTCAAATGAATCGGTAAGTTTTTCAATTATCTCAGATATTTCAAGATTTTGTAAATCAGAAATTACACGGTTGTATGACATTATATACATCTCATCATCAGGAAAAATAACATTGAGAAAATAATTATAATTTTCTTCACCAGTATGATTGTTGTTTCTCTCTTTCATTCTGCGGCAGACTTCCGAGGCAGCTTCTGAACGATGATGTCCATCGGCAATATAAAGTGCATCCAATTGTTTAAAATAATCTATTAAAACGGCAACATTTTCAGGTGAATCAATAATCCACAATTCATGGCGAATATTATCATCAGCGGTAAAATCTATATATGGCGAGTCTGATGTCAATTTTTGAAATAATTGTTTTATCTGTTCATTTTGTTTAAAAATTGAAAAAACAGGACCAACCTGTGCCTCTAAAGTCATAATATGATCTGCCCGGTCATTGACTTTTTCAGGTCGAGTCAGTTCATGTTTTTTTATCAATCCACGGTCGTATTCATCAACCGAGGTCAAAGCAACCAGACCGGTTTGGCTTTTGCCGTTCATAGTCAAACGGTACAGATAAAATGATTCATTTTCATCTTGAATCATGAACCCGTCATTAATAAGTCTTTGTAGATTTTCTTTCCCTTTTAGATACACTTTGTCGGTGTATTGAGATTCTTCAGCTGAAAAATCAACTTCAGATTTATTAACCCGTAAAAATGAAATTTTATTTTTTTTGACTAAAGCCCGAGCTTCATCAGAACTTAACACATCATAAGGGGGAGCAGCTACAACCGAGGCAAATTCCTCTTTAGGATGAAGTCCGCGAAATGCTTTTATTACAGCCAATTGATTTCCTCGCTTTCTGACTTTTGTGAACAGATTCACAACCAAGCAGTTTTCATTACTGCCCTAATAAAGCAATAGTTGCCATTATGTCAATTCATTTTCTCATCAAAAATATACAAAGAATACAGGGTGGTTTATGTACAAAAAAACAGGTTGACCAAAAGCCAACCTGCTTAAAAAACAAATATTTTTAAAATAGAATTATTTCATATGTTTTGAGACAAGTTTTGTCATCTGGAACATATTAATAGTTCTTTTACTGCCAAATACTTTTGCAAGTTTTTCATCCGGTTTGATATCTCTCATATTTTTAGGATCTTGCAATTTGTGTTTTTTAATATAAAGCCAAAGTTTTTTTGTAACTTCAGTACGAGGTATCGGTTTTGGACCAACTACAGCACCTAATGCATCTGATAAAGTCATTGGACGCATAAAAGCAGGATTTGGTTTACGTTTTGATTTCTTCTTAGCGACTTTTTTCTTAGCTACTTTCTTCTTAGCTACTTTCTTCTTAGCTACTTTCTTCTTAGCGATTTTTTTCTTTGCTACTTTCTTCTTAGCGACTTTTTTCTTAGCTACTTTCTTCTTCGCAACTTTTTTCTTTGCGGTTTTCTTCTTTGCAGTTTTCTTTTTGACTGCCATTTCTAGATCGGAAGAGCACACGTCTGAACTCCAGTCACACTGATATATCTCGTATGCCGTCTTCTGCTTGAAAAAAAAAACATAAGATTCAACTTGA
>CAJVYT010000377.1 GCA_913009765.1 uncultured candidate division Zixibacteria bacterium | reverse complement strand
ACTGGAGTTCAGACGTGTGCTCTTCCGATCTTGCTCAAATATCCATCAATAGAAAAAATGAGAGAACGTCTTTTAGACACAAACGGTGTATCGGTATTGTCCTTACATCAAATTGAGGGAAAACAAAACGACACTGCAGTTTTTACAAGTTCCTATAAGCTTTCAATCAACAGTAATGAATATCCGTTTACGGTCAGGTTCACAGATTCAGTGCAGACAATTCGTTATGGTGCTAAAAAAGGATATTTTTCAATTTTTCAACCTGAGGGGGTAGAGGCATTCGTAACAGGTTCCGAGGGAGATTGGTATATAGCAGAGCTAACTAAAAATCAAAAAGCATATATCAATAAAAATTCAGTAGAAAAACTGCCCAAAGGAATTCTTCCGCCTCATTCCTACTTGTCTGTTATACGAACCGAATCAGCCGATAAATATGTGAAATTGGAATTTCCATTAAGAGGTAAACATCCTTTTCGGATTATAGAAGAAGACAGGCGGACTATTAAAGTTCAGTTGTTCGGAGTTACCTCAGATACCGATTGGATACGCTATGATTTTTCTGACAAACTGATAGACATAGCAACATGGTCACAACCGGAAGAAAACTTGTATGAACTAAAAATAATACTTACCAAAGATTTATGGGGATATGATACCTATTACGAGGGAAACACTTTTTATCTGAAATTAAATAAAGCACCTGACAATGTAAAAAAACTCAAAGGGAAAATAATAGTCATTGACCCTGGACATTCACCCGACAAAGGTTCAGTCGGACCTACCGGATATACCGAAGCAGAAGCAAATCTTGCCTTATCACTTGAACTGAAAAAAAAGCTTGAGTCAAAAGGTGCCAAGGTTATTATGACCCGTGATGATAATTCACCTGTCGGTTTATATGACCGTCCTATAATTGCAAAAGCTGCTCATGCTGATATTTTTATCTCGATGCACAACAATGCTCTTCCAGATGGGGTTAATCCGTTTGTGAATAATGGTTCCTCTACATACTATTATCATCCTCATTCAATAAATCTTGCAAAGAATATACAGCGTGAATTAACCAAAGCGACGAAACTTGGTGATTACGGGTTGTATTATGGGAATTTGGCGGTCAACAGACCAACACAGTATCCGGCAATACTTATCGAAACAGCATTTATGATTATTCCCGAACAGGAAGCTCTTTTAAAAACTGAAAAATTCAGAAAAAAAGTCGCCAAAGGAATCACAAAAGGAATAGAAAACTTTCTCAAAGAGTATGAACATGAAAACAGAAAATAATGTACCTAAAAAATCACTTAACTGGCTGCTCTATCTGTCTTTGATTATTTCAGGGTTATTGCTTTTGGCTGATGCCTTTAATGCAACCTATTTCAATCGCTGGACAGCACGTATAGGTATTGGACTCTTGTTTACAGCCTTAGCGTTTATAGTAGGTGCCGGACAAAAGAAATCACAAATAGCTGTCGGAATTCTTTACGGTTCGATTATAGCCACTTATTTTCTATGAATTTAATGAAGTGATTTTCATTAGGTTATAAAGCAAATTATGGATTTGTAGGGATTGCATTATTTCTTCTGATTTTGATAATTTCTAATTATTTGGGCATTTGATTTGATAAAGTTAAATTTTCTATAAAAGCTGTTTAATTCAACGTCGCAACAGAGGTCTATCATATAGAAATCTTTGAGCTGCTCCAAAATTCTTTCAACCAACTCAGAGCCGATTCCTTTTTTTTGATATTCAGGGAGAACTTCCAAAAGAGGTATATAGGCAGAGAGAGTTTTGTCAGAAACTGCATTTATAAATCCGATAACATTGTCGGTTGAGTCATCAATGGCTAAAACAATAGGACTACTGTTTTGAAGAATTTGAAGGAGTGTTTTTGGCAAAGGGGGATTTGCCCATCCAACAAAAAAACCGGAAATGTTTTCAACTGTTATAGTATCTGTATTTGTCTGGTATTTTATCATATTTTTAATAATGTTTTTAAAATACCCCCGTCAGGAGTCGAACCTGAATTGCCGGCTTCGGAGGCCAACGCGTTATCCATTACACCACGGGGGCAGTTGTTTTTGGTATGTCGATGGTATTACAACTTCCTCTTAAAAGCAATAGAAAACTGCAATTTTCACTAGATTTACCCTGTTTGTCAAATAATAGCTCAATCTTTTACGTTGATTTCAAATTGTAATTATATATCTTATAAACTTATTATTTAAAAAAATAACAATTGAATTTAAGGAATAAATTAGATGCGCTGGAGTCAAACTTATATACCAACTTTACGGGAAAACCAATCCGATGCCGAACTGGTCTCTCATCAACTGCTTTTACGAGGCGGCTATATTAGGAAATTAGCATCGGGAGTTTATATTTACTTACCTCTCATGCAAAGAGTCATCGAAAAGTTTTCAAATATTGTCAGAGAAGAAATGAATTCAGCAGGAGCTTTGGAAATCACGATGTCGGTTCTCTGTCCAGTTGAAGTTTGGCAAAAAACAGGTCGGTATGATACAGTCGGCAAAGAGCTGATGACTATGAAAGACCGTCACGATCATGAAATGATTCTTTGTGGAACTCACGAAGAGACAGTTACTAATCTTGTTGCCGGTGAAGTAAAAAGTTATAAACAGTTACCGATGAGTCTTTATCAAATACAAGTTAAGTTCCGTGATGAAATCCGTCCTCGTTTTGGTCTGATGAGGGGCAGAGAATTTATAATGAAAGATGCTTATACTTTTGATGCTACCGAAGAGTCTCAAAAAGAATCTTATAAAAAAATGGTCGATGCCTATTTTAAAATTTTTAAAAGAGCCGGACTTGATGTGCTGAAAGTAGAATCTGATTCCGGTGCAATGGGTGGTTCCAATGCTCATGAATTTATGCTGCTGGTAGATACGAATGCAGGTGAAGAAACAATTCTGCATTGTCCTAACTGTCACTATGCTGCCAACGAAGAGAAAGCAGTATGTAGAGACATAAATAAACCGAATACAGATTCAGTACGAGTCGATACCGAAATAGTTGATACTCCGGGGGCGGCAACTATTGAAGAGGTATCCGAATTCCTTAAAGTCCAAACAAATCAACTTGTGAAAACGTTAATCTTTATGGCAGATGATAAACCGGTTGCTGCTTTGGTGAGGGGAGACCGTTCTGTTAATGAAACTAAACTAAAAAATGCTGTTGCAGCTATCGAACTTGAACCTGCCAATGCTGACCAGGTCGAAGAGATAACAAAAGCTCCGGTAGGTTTTGCCGGACCTGTTGGGTTAAAAGATGTTACTATCATTGTCGACCCGCTTGTGGCAGAGATGAAAAACTTTATTGTTGGTGCTAATGAAAATGAAAAACATATTTTGAATGCCAATATTGACCGTGATTTCAAGGCATCAAAAATATTTGATATTACAACTACGGTGCAAGATGACGGCTGTCCTAATTGTGATTCCAAACTTGAGGCTAAATCAGGAATTGAAGTTGGGAATACATTTATGCTCGGTACTAAATATTCAAAATCACTGGGTGCTAAGTTTTTAGATGCTAGCGGTAAAGAACAGCTTATGATTATGGGGTCTTACGGAATTGGAATTACCCGAACACCTCAGGCAGCTTTGGAACATTATCATGATGACGGTGGGATTATTTGGCCGGTTGGATTAGCTCCGTATCTTGTTGAGATAATACCACTTAACCTAAAAGACGACGAAATTGTTGCTGCTGCCGAAAAACTTTATGCCGATTTTAATGAGGCTGAATTAGATGTTTTACTTGATGACCGCTCAGAACGAGCAGGAGTAAAATTTAACGATGCTGACCTTATTGGAATGCCTATTAGGGTAACAATTGGGGCTAAATCGTTGAAAGATGGTAAGGTAGAGGTGAAATTGAGGTCGTCTGATGAGATTGAAAAAGTTGATTTGAATGATATTGTGGATTATGTAAAAAATGTTGCCCAAACGCTTAAATGATAACAAAATAGTTGCTTTTCGTATATATTAATGTTATTCTAATTGGCTTGAGTGGGTGAAAACCCACTCTTTAATTTATGGTGCAAAATGAAAATTGATTTAAAAGATGAAATTGTAAAATTTTTAGAAGCACCATTAAGAGAACTTGGTGTCGAAATAGCTGATTTAAATTTGTCTGTTTATAAAAATGAGACAACCCTTAAGAGATCGGAAGAGCACACGTCTGAACTCCAGTCACACTGATATATCTCGTATGCCGTCTTCTGCTTGAAAAAAAAAAAAAAACTAACCCCCCCCCCCCCCCCCCTCACACCACTTTAACTAT